>NZ_CATKPN010000036.1:0-88880 GCF_949767245.1 Pseudomonas sp. IT-P176 | reverse complement strand
CAGCATTTGGGCGACTCACTCCTTATCTTTTTTGTAATGCCGGTCATCGTGCTGGCCGTTCTCAGCAGTTCAGGCTGCATGGGTAATGGCTTGGGCTCGACGAGTCCCGGTGTGGCGCTGGATATTTTTGGTTGTAGCAGGTGAGACCGTCCTCGCCGGTCTGGCGCCGGCTCGAGGAGGGCGAAGGGGGCCGTTTGGCCGGCCCCAGTTGCTCACTGCTGGTTGTAGACGCCGTAGAAGCTGCTGAGCCCGAAAGGGCTGATCTGGAAGTTCTGCACACTGGCGCGCATCGGCTGGTAGACCGTGGAGTGGGCGACCGGGGTCATCGGCACCTGCGCTTTCAGGAGATGCTGCGCTTGTTTGTACAGCGCGGTGCGCTGCTCCACATCGGCGGTGGCCTTGGCGGCCCCTACCAACTTGTCGTAGCCATCATTGCACCACTTGGAGAAGTTGTTGCCGTTGACCGCGTTGCAGGTGTAGAGGGTGCCCAGCCAGTTGTCTGGGTCACCGTTATCGCCAGTGAAGCCAATCAACATGATGTCCTGCTCGCCGGCGTGGGCGCGCTTGATGTACTCGCCCCATTCGTAGCTGACGATGTTGGCCTTGATGCCGATTTTGGCCCAGTCGGCCTGGAGCATTTCGGCCATCAGCCTGGCGTTGGGGTTGTAGGGGCGCTGCACCGGCATGGCCCAGAGGTTGATTGCCGTGCCTTCTTTGACGCCTGCAGCCTTGAGCAACTCCTTGGCCTTTTGCGGGTTGTAGTCGGCATCCTTGATGGTCTCGTCGTAGGACCACTGGGTCGGCGGCAAGCCGTTGACGGCCAACTGGCCGGCGCCCTGGTAAACGGCGTCGATGATGGCTTGCTTGTTTACCGCCATATCTAGCGCCTGGCGTACTTGGAGCTGGTCGAACGGCTTGCGGGTGAAGTTGTAGGCGATATAGCCAAGGTTGAAGCCTGGTTGGCTAGGCATCTTGAGGTTCTTGTCTTCCTGCAGCGGCTTGATATCGGCCGGGCGCGGGAAGGAGGTGATCTGGCATTCGTTCTTTTTCAGCTTTTGCATGCGCACCGAGGCGTCGGTGGTGATGGCGAAGATCAGATTGTCGATCTTCACGTCTTCAGGCTTCCAGTAATCCTTGTTGCCCTTGTAGCGAATCTGGGCGTCCTTCTGGTACTTGCTGAACACGAACGGGCCAGTGCCGATCGGCTTCTGGTTGATCTCCTGGGCCTTGCCTTGCTTGAGCAACTGGTCGGCATATTCGGCCGACTGGATCGAGGCGAAGCTCATGGCCATGTTCTGGATGAAGGCTGCGTCGACACCCTTGAGGGTGAACTTGACGGTATGGTCGTCGACTTTTTCGACCTGGGTGATGTTTTCGTTCATCCCCATGTCGGTGAAGTAGGGGAACTCGGTGGGGTAGGCCTTGCGGAACGGCATGTCCTTGTCGAGCATGCGGTTGAAGGTGAACAGCACGTCGTCGGCGTTGAAGTCGCGAGTCGGCTTGAAGTAGTCGGTGGTGTGGAACTTGACCCCATCACGCAGGTGGAAGGTGTAGGTCAGGCCGTCGGGAGAAACGTCCCAGCGGGTTGCCAGCCCCGGGATGACCTTGGTCCCGCCACGTTCAAATTGCGAAAGACGGTTGAAGACGGTTTCGGCTGAGGCGTCGAAGTCGGTCCCCGTGGTGTATTGGCCTGGGTCGAAGCCAGCAGGGCTACCTTCGGAACAGAACACCAGGTTGCTGGCGGCGTGGGTGAAGCCGGAGCCGAGGATCAGGCCGGCGGCAATCATGGTCTTGAGCGTGGTTGTTTTGCGCATGCGAACCTCATTGTTGTTATTTTTGAGGGCGGCAGATCAGGTCGTTCATTCCAGGGGAGGGGCACCTGACCCTGCGGCTTTACGGGCTGTAGGCTGCCCGTCATGTGCGACAGGGAGCCAAAGGCCGACGTGCTGGCTTGGGCGGTGACGCTGAAGGGGAGAGGGAAACTCGCGCCGTCAGCGGCCGAGGCAAAACTTAAGTTATTCTAAAATTAAATACAACTTAAATTCAGTGACACTTACTTATTCGGCGTGACCGCTCAAGTCGCGGGGTGGTCGTCGAGCAGGCCGCCCATGGTGGTGACAACCAGCACTTCGGCAACATCGTCGCCAGAGTTGGCGATGGAATGGTGCTTGGTGGAGTCGAAATGCACCGATCCCCCCGGGCCGAGCGGGTAGGTGTGGCCTTCGATGGTGTAGACAATCTGCCCGGAGAGCACATAGGTAAACTCTGCGCCTTCGTGGGAGATGAGTTCGGACTGGTAGCCCACCGCCATGGTCATCTTCATCGCGTTGATCAGGTTGCCGGGAAAGCTGCTGGACAGGCGCTCGTAGACCAACGGCTGGCTGCCGACCGTGTACCGCACGCGCTGGCCCTGGTGGGAGTCGGGCTGGGGCTGGGGAGGCTGTTCGAACAGGGAGTTGAGCGGAATGCCCAAGGCACTTGCGATTTTCGCCAGCGAGGAGATGGACACGCCAGTGAGGTTACGCTCCGCTTGGGACAGGAAGCTGGCGGTGAGGCCTGTTTCAGTGGCGACTTGGTTCAGGGTCTTGTTGGCGGCACGGCGGTAGCGGCGCAACCGTTCCCCGATCTGTTCTACGGTCATTGGCGTGGCTCGTATTCTGGAAGGCGCCAGTATAGCGGGCGACGCATCGCTGAGAAGGCTTTTTGCCTAACTGAAATTAAGTAGTACTGAAAATAGGCGTTGACTGGAGTTTAAGTCAGGCTTAAATTTCGAGCATTACACATAATTCAGGAGAACGAGATGACAGTCGGTGTTGGTGGCAAAACTGCGGAACAGGCGCTGGCCGGCCTGACGAAGATGACTGCGGGCATGCAGCCCATCGGCCTCGACGAATACCTGTCACGCATTGCCAAGGCCCAGAGCCTGATGCTTGAGCAGGGCATTGCTGCCCTCTATCTGAACGCTGGCAGCAACTTGTACTACTTCACCGGAGTGAAGTGGAACCCGAGCGAACGTTTGGTCGGTGCCGTGCTGCCCGCCAACGGCCCGCTGGCCTATATCGCCCCGGCTTTTGAAGAGGGCACCATCCGCGACTTCCGCGAGGTGGATGGGGTTATCCATGGTTGGCAGGAGCATGAGAGTCCTTACCGCCTGCTGCTCGACATGCTCGCTGGAATGGGCATCGCCGACGACGCAGTGGTGGGTCTATGCCCGTCCCTGGCGTTCTGCATGTTCGAGGCAATCCGCCGCCTCGAATCGCGCTTGGAGTTCATAGACGCTTCCTGCGTGATCAACCTGTGTCGCTATCACAAGAGTGCTACAGAATTGGCGCTGATGCAGCGCGCCAAAGACATGACCTTGCAAGTGCACAAGGCTGCCGCCAGCATCCTGCGCGCAGGCATCAGCACCACCGAGGTTGCCGAGTTCATCCGCGAGGCGCACCGCAAGGTGGGCGCGCCGGGTTCGACCTTCTGCATCGTGCTGTTCGGCGAGGCCAGCGCCTTTCCCCATGGGGTGAAACACGCGCAGGTGCTCAAGGACGGCGACATGGTGCTGATCGACACGGGCTGCCTGCTCCACGGCTACCAGTCGGATATCACTCGCAGTTACGTGTTCGGCACCCCGAGCGACCGCCAGCGCGCGCTGTGGAACCTGGAAAAGGCCGCCCAGTTGGCCGCCTTCGACGCCGCACGCCTGGGCGAACCCTGCCAGGCGGTGGATGCCGCCGCACGGCTTAGCCTGGAAGTCGCCGGTCTCGGCCCGGACTATCAGTTGCCCGGCCTGCCGCACCGCACCGGACATGGCATCGGCCTGGACATTCACGAGGGTCCCTACCTGGTGCGCGGTGATCAGACGCCGCTGGCCGAGGGCATGTGCTTCTCCAATGAGCCGATGATTTGTGTGCCTGGCGAGTTCGGCATTCGCCTGGAGGACCATTTCTACATGACCGCCACTGGCCCGCGCTGGTTTACCCAGCCGAGCCACTCCGTGGACGACCCGTTCGGGTTGCAGGCCTGAGCAGGCGATTGTCCGAGGGGCTGGCTGCCTGAAGCGAAGGGGCGGCAGCGGCCCTTCACTTCAGGTAGTAATCGGCCTGAAGCAGCGTGAAGTCGTGACGAGCACTGCCAAGTGCGTTCCTGCGTGTTATCGAAACTAGAGTTGAAGCGGTCGTTGACCAAGGTGCCGCCACTGGCACCGTTAACCCGCACCCAGGCGGTATCTGCGGTGAGCTTCTGCAAGCCAGCATGTAACGTGCTGCTCCCCTGTTTTGTTGTCCGTGTCGCCGGCCAAGCTGGCACCCTATTCCTTGCCAATGAAGTAGCCCATGGTTAGCGGTTGCCCACTTGACGGCGCAGCAGGTCGTCAACGGTCCTGAGTGCCAGGGAATAACCATCGACCCCCAAGCTGAAGATCACCGCATCGACCACGCCAGGCATGGGGTTAATGCGCAGGATTAAAACACTGCAAACGCATTAATGGATCCATTAAATACTTAATAAGGTAAAATCTCTTGACTTGCCCAGGTCAAAATCGCTCAAATGGATCCATAAGAATAAACCTGGCCTGGAGATCCCCATG
This sequence comes from Pseudomonas sp. IT-P176, assembly GCF_949767245.1. Taxonomy (NCBI): domain Bacteria; kingdom Pseudomonadati; phylum Pseudomonadota; class Gammaproteobacteria; order Pseudomonadales; family Pseudomonadaceae; genus Pseudomonas; species Pseudomonas sp. IT-P176. The sequence continues at coordinate 84,301 of NZ_CATKPN010000036.1, read as the reverse complement.
TATCCGAAAAACACCTGGTATGTCGCCTGTACCCCCGACGAGATCGCCGAGAAGCCCCTGGGGCGGCAAATATGCGGTGAGAAAATCGTTTTCTATCGCGGCCATGAAGGGCGTGTTGCCGCCGTCGAAAATTTCTGCCCGCATCGCGGCGCTCCCTTATCGCTTGGCTATGTCGAGAACGGCAACCTGGTCTGCGGCTACCACGGCCTGGTGATGGGCTGTGACGGCAAGACCGTCGAAATGCCGGGGCAGCGCGTACGGGGCTTTCCGTGCAACAAGACCTATGCCGTTGAAGAGCGTTACGGTTTTATCTGGGTCTGGCCTGGGGAACAGGACAAGGCCGACCCTGCGCTGATCCACCATCTGGAATGGGCGGTCAACGATGAGTGGGCCTATGGTGGTGGGCTGTTCCATATCGGCTGCGACTATCGCCTGATGATCGATAACCTGATGGACCTGACCCACGAAACCTACGTGCACGCTTCCAGCATTGGCCAGAAGGAAATCGATGAAGCGGCACCGGTCACCACCGTTCAGGGTGACGAAGTGGTCACCGCGCGGCACATGCAAAACATCATGGCGCCGCCGTTCTGGCGCATGGCCCTGCGGGGTAACAACCTGGCCGACGACGTGCTGGTGGACCGTTGGCAGATCTGCCGCTTCAGCCCGCCCAGTCACGTATTGATCGAGGTGGGGGTTGCCCATGCCGGCAAGGGCGGTTACGACGCCGAGCCGCAACACAAAGCCGCGAGCATCGTGGTCGACTTCATTACACCGGAAACCGACACCTCGATCTGGTACTTCTGGGGTATGGCACGCAACTTCAATCCGCATGACGAAGCGCTGACCGCAAGCATCCGTGAGGGCCAGGGCAAGATCTTCAGCGAAGACCTCGACATGCTCGAGCAACAGCAGAAAAACCTGCTGGCCAACCCTGAGCGCAACTTGCTCAAGCTCAATATCGATGCCGGTGGCGTGCAGTCCAGGCGAGTGCTGGAGCGCATCATCGCCCGAGAGCGGACCCCGGCGGTCGAGCTGATCACCTCGGTCAAATAGCGACGACGAGCGCCCTCCAACATACCGCGGTCCACTCCCATTCCCATTTTTCGCGGCCACTGCGGTGGCCGGTCTTGAAGGTGCGACATGATTGAAGTCGTCGTGACATCCCGCAACAACGAAGCGCTGGATATTTGTAGCTACGAGCTGACCTGTGCCCAGGGTGGGGAGCTGCCCGGCTTCACTGCCGGCGCCCACATCGATGTGCACTTGCCTGGCGGGCTGATCCGTCAGTACTCACTGTGCAATCACCCGCAAGAGCGCCATCGCTACCAGATCAGCGTACTCAAGGACGCAGCCTCGCGCGGTGGTTCCCAGTGCATGCATGAGCAGGTCAACAGCGGCGATCGGCTGTACATCAGCGAGCCGCGCAATCTCTTTCCGCTGGTGGCTGAAGCGCGGCGCAGCCTGTTGTTCGCCGGCGGTATCGGTATCACCCCGATTCTCTGCATGGCCGAGCAACTGGCCGACAGCGGCGCCGATTTCGAACTGCATTACTGCGCGCGCGCCGGTGACCGTGCGGCTTTTGTCGAGCGACTCAAGGGGTCACCCTTTGCGGACCGCGTGCACCTGCATTTTGATCAAGACCCCGATTCGCGCTTGGATGCGGCCAACGTTCTCGCCGGTCCGGCACCGGACTTGCACCTATATGTCTGTGGTCCTTCAGGCTTCATGCAGCATGTGCTCGACAGCGCCAGGCTCCAGGGCTGGAGTGAAGCGCAGTTACACCGTGAATATTTCGCCGCAGCGCCGGTGGATACCAGTGCCGATGGGTCGTTCCAGGTGAAGCTTGGCAGTAGCGGCCGGGTGTTCGACATTCCGGCCGACAAGACGGTGGTCCAGGTGCTGGAAAGTCACGGTGTCGAGATCGCGATTTCCTGTGAGCAGGGTGTGTGTGGAACCTGCCTGACCCGTGTGCTGGAAGGGGTGCCCGAGCACCGTGACCTGTTTCTCACCGAAGAGGAGCAAGCTGCCAATGATCAGTTCACACCCTGCTGTTCGAGATCCAGATCGGCGTTGCTGGTGCTGGACCTCTGAGCCAAACGATCATTCGCCGCGCGCGATCACTTTAATCCCTCCGCTACTGGTGCCGCTCGCACCGAACACCTCGGCATAACGCAGGGTCGCATTGGCATGTTCGCGCATGATGGCTTCGGCGCGAGCACCCTGGCGACTGACCAGCGCGTCGACCACCGAGTGGTGTTGCATGTGAGCGAAGTTGAAGCGTCGGTATTCGCGTGCCATGTCCTCGCGATCGAAAGCCAGCGCCGACACTGAAGCGAAGGGACGATGGTCATTGCGCGCCAGGGCTTCGGCGATAGCCGGGTTGGCGCTGCTTTCGACGATCACCTGGTGAAAGCGCATGTTGAGGTCATGAAACGCCTCAAGGTCTTCTTCTGTCACGTAGCCTTTGTCGAACAGTGCATCGCCTTGCACCAGGCATTCATGCAGTGCCGCCCGCGCTTGCTCGCTCAAGCCACGTTCGGCACTTTGCCGGGCGGCCAGCCCCTCCAGCACCCCACGCACTTCCACGGCGCCGGCAATATCGTCGGCACTCACCGAGCGCACCTGATAACCCCGTCCGCCGTGGCGTACCAGCAAGCCTTCCTGCTCGAGGGTCAGGAAAGCCATGCGTACCGGCATGCGCGAGACGCCGAAGCGATCCGCCGTCGGAATCTCCATCAGCCGTTCGCCCGCCGCCAGCTCGCCCGAGGCAATCATTTTGCGCAGTGCCACTAGCACCATTTGACCGGGTTTACTCATGCAGGCGACTTCCAGAGAGGGGGTTCGCCATAGTAACGCAAGGAGGGGGAGAGCTGCAGGGGCGAGCGCCCCTGCCGGGAGGATCAGAGTGACAGCGGGTAGTTGATGATGATGCGGGTCTGATCGAAGTCACTGTTGAAGCTGCGACGGTTGGTGGCGTTGTTGACGCGCACGCTAAGGCTTTTCAGTGGACCGCTCTGCAGGGTGTAGCTGACTTCAGTGTCGCGCTCCCATTCCTTGCCATCGGTGCCTGCCTTGGTGGTGGCGTTTTCGCCGTGACCGTAGCGGGTCATCAGCAACAGGCCGGGGATCCCGGCGGCAGCGAAATCGTAGTCATATCGAGCCTGCCAGGAGCGTTCGTCGGCATTGCTGAAATTACCGTTGAACATGTCATTGCCCAGGGTTCGCCCGCTACTGCCATATACCGACATCCAGGCGGTGTCACCGCTGACCTTCTGCAGGCCCAGGTACAGGGTGTGGCCGCCAAGTTTGGCTGAGAACAACCCGTAGGCGGTGTGGCTTTGCACATTGCCGATCCGTGCGCTGCCGTCTTCCTTGTCGATGAAATAGCCCAGGTTCGCGCCGAGGGTCCAGTCAGCGAACTGCTGTTTATGCAGCAGGTTCAGATAGCTTTGCTGATAGATGTCTTCGAGTTGCGAGTGCCAGGCGCCGACCAGGGTTTGTTGTTGGTTGAAGCGGTATTCGGCGCCCATGTAGTTGAAACCGTCCGACATCACGGTGGGGGCTGCCCACGCCGAGAGGTCTTGCATGTTCGAGGAATTGCGCAAGCTCACGTCGGTGTATTGACCTGCTTGCAGGTTCAGTCCCGGCAACTCTCGGGACACCAGCATGGTGCCCTGAAAGGTCTGTGGCAGCAGGCGGCCGTCATCGTAGCGCAGCAGCGGGATGTCCGGCATGAGCTCGCCGAGCATCAGTTCTGTGGCGGATAGGCGCATTTTGGCGGCCACGCCAATGCGCCCGTAATCGTCGGCGGAGCGTCCGTCGTCGTGCACCGGAAGCAGTTCCGAACCGCTGCGTTGTGGGCCGCTGTCGAGCTTGAGGCCAAGCATCGCGATACCGTCAAGACCAAAACCGAGCACGCCAGGGGTATAGCCAGAATTGAACTTGAGGATAGCGCCTTGGGCCCATTCTTCTATCTTGCTCTTGCTGGCGCCCGGGTCGTTGAAATCACGATTGAAGTAGTAATTTCGCAGCACCAGGCTGGTCTTGGAATCCTCGAAAAAGCCACCGTCCTCAGCATGCGCTGAAGGTAGGAGGGCGATCAGGATTGCACCGCCGAGCAAGGCCCGGGGAGGGAGGGGGGAGCGAGTCATTATTATTGTATTCCTGGAGGATGTAGTCAGTAGCGAGGGCGGCCCCTCGCTACTCTTGGCATAGGCTCAAGCCTGGCTGAATTGGGCGTCAGGTTGCTGTTTGGCTTCAGGTCGCAGTAGTAGCAGCACGGCTGCGGCGATGACGAAAACCACAGCAAACACCCCATACAGATGCAATGGCTGCCAGCCGCTATCGAGCAACAGGCCGGCCACGGTCGGCGACAGAATCGCGCCGATCCGCCCGATACCGATGCCCCAACCGACGCCAGTTGCTCGTACCGAAGCGTCATAGACAATCGGCGACAGCGCGTACAAGCCCGCCACGCAGCCATTGGCAAACAGCCCGATCAACAGACCCAGTCCAAGGGCCATGGATACTGATGAGGCCGAGTCAACGAACAGCACCAGCAAACCTGCCGTAGCCAGCATGAACAGCGACAGCACACGGGTCAGGCGCCAGCGCGAGGCCAGGGCACCAATCAGGGCTGCGCCGAAAATACCGCCGACGCTCAGCAACACGCCGCCGCTGATCCCTTGCTGTGCCGAAAGCCCTGCCGATACCAGCAGCTTGGGTGTCCAGCTCATCACGAAATAGAAGCCGAACATCACCAGGAAGAACAGCAGCCAGATCAGCAGGGTCGTGCGCCGTGACGCCGGTGAGAGCAACTGCGCCAAGCGCCCGCGGCCTGAAGTCGGCGCCGAGAGGGCGGCGGGCAGCTCGCGCAGTGGTGGCTGACCGAGGCGGGCGGCCAGGCGATTGATACGTGCCAAGGCGTTGTCGGGGCGGCGGGCGAGCAGAAAGTCCAGCGATTCGGGCAAATACATCAGCACCAGCGGAATCACCGCCAGGGTTACGGCACCACCGAAGATGAATACCGAGCGCCAGCCAAAGTGCGTCAACAGCCACACTGACAGCAGGCCACCGAAGGTCGCACCCAGGGCATAACCGGTGGATTGCAGGCTCACCGCTAACCCACGCCAGCGTTTGTTGGCGTATTCACTGGCAATCACGTTGCTGCTGGCCAGGATCCCGCCGATTCCCAGGCCGGTCAGCCCACGCAGTAGCGCCAGTTGCACGGGCGTCTGGCTCAGCGCCGACAACAGCATGCCGACCCCCGAGAGCAGCAGGCAAAACAGAATCAATGGTCGACGACCAAAGCGATCCGCCCACGGTGCAATAAACAGTGAGCCGGCCGCCATGCCAAACAACCCGGCACTTAACAACAGCCCGATCTGCGCGCCGTTCAGACCCCATTCGGCAGAGACCGAGGAGGCCGTGAAGGCCATCACCAGCACGTCGAACCCATCGATCATGTTCAGGACAATACAGATACCCACGGCCAACCACTGGAACGACGCCATCGGCCGTTCATCTACCACGTTCTTCAGCGCGACAGTCATAGCTGCTGCCCCTTGAGACGAGGCTGCGTACAGGTAAAACGAGAAAGGCACACGAAGGTGGGTACAAGCCAAGACTTGAGCCCGATTGAGAAGTCACTCATCACGACACCCTTGTTATTTTTATGAGCGGGCAGGCGTTTACCTGACACCGTGTGGCGCCAGTCAATCGTTTTATGGATCCATTGAAAAGTGGCTGTTAGAGGGTTTTGCTCTGTTTCTTAATATGAGTTTATAAAAACGCTTAAAAAACAAATGCTTATAGTTTTTTAAAGTGTTCGATTATCGAACGTTTCGTGGATTTCATCGCAAAGGATCCAATAGAGAAGTGTAATGGGCTGATGGGGTAGAGCCTGGGACATGCTTTGCGATTCGGGACGTTGTAACTGCACGCGCCCAGTCCCAGTGCACGCTGGCACTGGGAGAGGACGGCGGTGGTGAAACCACCTCTTACTCGATTGGATTTTGCTGCAAGGTTGAAAACTTCGCAGTGATGCTCAGTTGGCGGTATTCAGCGGTGCTTCAGTGGTCGAACTGGGGCGGGCGATCACGGTGATGATCGACAAGGCGGCGATCACCAGCCCGGGTGAAGTCGCCAGCAGCACGCCAGTAGTGCCGGCACCGGCGGCAAGGATCTGCCCGGCGGCCAAGGGGCCTGCCACTGAGCCCAGGCGACCGATGGCCACGGCCGCACCGACGCCGGTGGCGCGCACTGCGGTCGGGTAGGACGGTGGCGCCAGGGCGTAGAGCACCAGTTGCGCAGCCATGACGAAAAGCCCGGCGGCAAACCCGGCGATCGACATTGGCACGATGCCGCTAGACAGGCCGACCCCGGCCAGCGCCGCCAGCAACCCGGCATACACGAACAGCACGACCTTGAGGCCGTTGCAACGGTCCAGAAGCAGGCCACCGAGCAGCGAACCGAGGGCGCCACCGATGTTGAACAGCATCTGGATCATGCCCGCCTGGGGTTTGCTGAAGCCCTGTTCCAGCAGCAATGAAGGGAGCCAGTTGAGCAGCATGTACATCACGGTCAAGGTGAAGAAATAGCTCAGCCACAAGGCCAGGGTGTTGCGTGTCCGGCCTTCGCCGAACAGCGCCTGTGCGGTGGACGGCCGTGGGCTGCCAGTTGCTGAACGTTGCTGGCGGAAGGCAGTGGACTCGGGCAGCAGCAGGGCCATCAGCGGTACAACCAGCAAGGGCACCAGGCCGCCGATGATGAAGGTGGTTTGCCAGTGTTCACTGGAAAACATCGCCACCACTGCCGCGAGCGCACCGCCCAGGGGCACGCCGCAGTACATGACACTGATGGCGGTGCCGCGGTTGCGTTCGCTTACGGCCTCGGCGCACAGGGCTATCAGGTTGGGCAGGGCGGCACCCAGGCCCAACCCGGTCATGAAGCGCACCAGCAACAGGCTGGAGTAACTCTCGACATAGGCAGTGCAAAGGGAAAACAGGCCGAACAGCAGCACTGCACCGACGAGGATTTTCTTGCGGCCGATGCGATCGGCGACCCAGCCGCCAAAAAACGCCCCAGGCAGCAGGCCGATGATCCCGGCACTGAACACCCAACCCATCATTTTCGGGTCCAGGGCAAAACTCTGGCGCAGCCCGGCGGCAGCAGTGCCGGCGGCCTGCAGATCGAAACCCTCGATCAACGCAACGATAAAGCACAAAGCGATTGTCAGCGTCGAACGACGCGATGGGCTGTCCATGGGGGGAACCTCATTGTTGTTTTTGTTGTGGAGTCGAGCCGTCCCATCGCACGAGGTACGCTGAAGATGACTGCTGATTAATAAGATAACAAAGATAACTAAAAAATGAACTGACCCATAAAAATCTATAAAAACAGGATAAAAGTTATATAAATCAATTGATAAAGAGCTTATCGCAAGATCTGATGAAAAATAGATAACAATATTAATGTTCGATTATCGGTCAGTTACCATTGACAGGAGTCATGGGCAATTTCCATTCTCTGTCCGCGAAGCCGGCTGTGCTGCGCTCTCCTGGCAGCACAAACAATAATAAAAAATGGAAATCGAACATGCCCAATCTCCCCACGTACGACGTTGCGACGGCGTCAGCCACCTGTGTACCCGGTATCGGTCGCGGGTGGGTCCTGGCGCTGCTCGGCTTGAGCGTTCTGCCCACCCAGCTTCGCGCCGGGGGCTTTATCGAAGACAGCCATGGCACCTTGACCCTGCGTAATTACTACCTGGACCGCCAGTACAAGGACGATGGGGCCAAGACCGCTGCCCAGGAGTGGGCCCAGGGTTTCATCATGAGCATGGAGTCGGGGTTTACCCAGGGGCCGCTGGGTTTTGGACTGGACGTCCGCGGGCTGCTGGGGGTCAAGCTCGACTCCGCGCCGGATCGCAGCGGCACCGAGTTGTTGCCGGTGTCGGCCAGCGACAATCGGGCGGCGGATGAGTACTCGCGCCTGGCCCCGACCGCCAAGCTGCGTTTTGCCCAGACCACGGTGAAGTCCGGGGACGTGTCGATCTTCCTGCCGTTTGCGTTTGCCAGCCCCTCGCGACTGCTGCCGCAAACCTTTCGCGGCACCATCCTGAGCTCCAGGGACATCGATGACCTGACGCTGAACACCGGGTACATCGATCGCATCGACAAGCGCAATTCCACCAACTATGAGGCGATGACCATCGCGTCGCCCAACCGGCGCTTCAACGCGACTGCCACGACCTCGCACATGGCCTATGTGGGGGGCGATTATCAGGTCAGCAAGACGCTGAGCCTGCGTGCCTACCACGCCGAGGTGGCCGACCTGTACCAACAGGATACCTTTGCCTTGCTGCATGACCTGCCGCTGGGCGGTGGGACATTGACCAGCGACCTGCGCAGTTTTTTCAGTCGCGAAGATGGCAGTGCCAAGGCTGGTGAAGTGGACAACCGCAACGTCTCGGGGCTGTTCAGCTACCGCTATGGCGGGCATCGCCTGGGCCTCGGCTACATGCATTCCAGTGGCAACTCGGCGACGCCCTACATCTCCGGGACAGAGTTGATGGGGATGAGTGAGCTGACCATGGCTTCGGACTTTCTCAACGCCAAGGAGCGCACGTGGCAGGCCATCTATGACTATGATTTCGCAGCGTCCGGAGTGCCCGGGCTGAGGGGGCGGTTGCGTTATTTGCGCGGTGACAATATCGAGCTGGCAGCCTTCAACGCCGAAGATCGCAAGGAGCGCGAGTTCCAGATGGAGCTGGGCTATGTGGTGCAGAGCGGGCCGCTGAAAAACGTTGGACTGGTGGCGCGCAAGGCGATTTATCGCAACGATTTCCCGTCCGGCGCAGCATTTCGCGATGAAAACCAGACCCGCTTCCTGGTGACCTACACCTTGCCGATCTGGTAACCCCGGGGACTGCAGGCTTCTCACCGACACGCCCGTTGGGGGCGTGCGTCACTCCTGATAAATCTTCTTCAGCAGTCGCAGCAGCTCTTCGCGTTCCTGATCGTCCAGTGCCGCGGTGGCATCCAGGTCGCTTTGCGCGGCGATCTGGTTGAGTTCCTTGAGCAGGGTCTCGCCGGTCTTGCTCAGGAAGATCCCATAGGAACGCTTGTCCGGCTTGCAACGCACGCGAACCGCCAGCGCACGGCTCTCCAGTTTATTGAGCAGAGGTACCACCTGGGGCGGCTCGATGGTCAGTGCCCGGGCCAGGTCGGCCTGCATCAGGCCGGGGTTCTGATTGATGATCGCCAGGGCCGAGAACTGGGCGGGTCGCAGATCGTGGGCCGAGAGGCGGCCAATCAGGTTCTGGAACAGTTTGAGTTGTGCGCGGCGCATGGCGTAGCCGATCAGGTCGTTCAACGCCGAATCGAGTGGTGCCTGCATCTCGACGTTGGTCGACGCTGCCTCGATCGACTCGGCGAGGGGGGAGGGCTTGGCCATTGCAGGTGAGTCCTGAAGGTTGGAGGTTAACAAGACTATCTATTTTGCCGGCGTTGACCGGTGATTGCTATGACCAATGTTGCCTGGCGTTTGGGGGATGGAAGCTTCCAGTGCGAGGAAATTGGTTAATTCTATTAATAGTTAATTGACATAACTAATTGGCTGATTTAATTTCCAGTCATCTTCAAACCAAGAACAAGAGAGCATCGTCATGAGCAATTACGAAGGTCGCTGGACAACGGTCAAAGTGGAAATCGAGGAAGGTATCGCGTGGGTCATCCTCAACCGCCCGGAAAAACGCAACGCCATGAGCCCGACCCTGAACCGCGAGATGATCGATGTTCTGGAGACCCTGGAGCAGGATCCGGACGCCGGTGTGCTGGTACTGACCGGTGCGGGCGAAGCCTGGACTGCGGGGATGGATCTCAAGGAATACTTTCGCGAAGTGGACGCTGGCCCGGAGATCCTCCAGGAAAAAATCCGCCGCGAAGCCTCGCAATGGCAGTGGAAGCTGTTGCGCATGTACGCCAAGCCGACCATTGCCATGGTCAACGGCTGGTGCTTCGGCGGCGGCTTCAGCCCCTTGGTGGCCTGCGACCTGGCGATCTGTGCCGACGAAGCGACCTTCGGCCTTTCGGAGATCAACTGGGGTATCCCGCCGGGCAACCTGGTCAGCAAGGCCATGGCCGACACCGTGGGCCATCGCCAGTCGCTGTACTACATCATGACCGGCAAGACCTTTGGCGGGCAGAAGGCCGCCGAGATGGGTCTGGTCAATGAAAGCGTACCCCTGGCACAACTGCGGGAAGTCACTGTGGCGCTGGCGCGTAACCTGCTGGAGAAAAACCCGGTGGTGCTGCGTGCGGCCAAGCATGGTTTCAAACGTTGCCGCGAACTGACGTGGGAGCAGAACGAGGATTACCTGTACGCCAAGCTCGATCAGTCACGCCTGCTGGACACCGAAGGCGGCCGTGAACAGGGCATGAAACAATTCCTCGACGACAAGAGCATCAAGCCGGGCCTGCAAGCGTACAAACGCTGAGGTGCCGCGCCAGGCAGCCGGGCGCATCCTGCTACAGGCGGTTGCGCCGGGAGCTGCGGTTACCTCGTTCCTATGTATTCCCGACAAAGACTATAAAGAGGAATCACCATGCTGGACGTGCCCCTGCTGATTGGCGGCCAGTCGTGCCCCGCCCGCGACGGTCGAACCTTCGAACGCCGTAACCCGGTGACTGGCGAGTTGGTGTCGCGGGTCGCCGCCGCTACCCTGGAAGATGCCGACGCCGCGGTGGCCGCTGCGCAGAAGGCGTTTCCCGCCTGGGCTGCCCTGGCCCCCAATGAACGCCGGAGCCGTTTGCTCAAGGCGGCCGAGCAATTGCAGGCACGCAGTGCCGAGTTCATCGAGGCGGCCGGCGAAACCGGCGCCATGGCCAACTGGTACGCGTTCAACGTGCGGCTGGCGGCCAACATGCTGCGTGAAGCGGCGTCGATGACCACGCAGATCAATGGCGAAGTCATCCCCTCGGATGTGCCTGGCAGTTTCGCCATGGCCCTGCGCCAACCCTGCGGCGTCGTCTTGGGTATCGCTCCCTGGAACGCCCCGGTGATTCTCGCCACCCGCGCGATCGCCATGCCATTGGCGTGCGGCAACACCGTGGTGCTCAAGGCCTCCGAGCTCAGTCCTGCGGTGCATCGCCTGATCGGTCAGGTATTGCAAGACGCCGGCCTGGGCGATGGCGTGGTCAATGTGATCAGCAACGCACCTGAGGATGCCGCGGCGATTGTCGAGCGGCTGATCGCCAACCCGGCGGTACGCCGGGTCAATTTCACCGGATCGACCCATGTCGGACGTATCGTCGGTGAACTCGCCGCGCGCCACCTCAAGCCGGCGTTGCTGGAACTGGGCGGCAAGGCACCGTTGCTGGTGCTCGACGATGCAGACCTGGACGCCGCGGTAGAGGCGGCCGCCTTTGGCGCTTATTTCAACCAGGGGCAGATCTGCATGTCCACCGAGCGTCTGATCGTCGATGCCAAGGTTGCCGATGCCTTTGTCGAAAAGTTGGCGGCCAAGGTCGCCACCCTGCGCGCGGGAGACCCTGCGGCTGCGGAGTCGGTGCTCGGTTCGCTGGTGGACGCAAGCGCCGGAACGCGCATCAAGGGCTTGATCGACGATGCCCTGGCCAAGGGCGCGCGGCTGGTGGTCGGCGGGCAACTGGACGGCAGCATCTTGCAGCCGACCCTGCTCGACGGCGTCAACGCAAGCATGCGCCTGTACCGCGAGGAGTCGTTCGGGCCGGTGGCCGTGTTGCTGCGCGGTGAGGGGGATGAAGCACTTCTGCACTTGGCCAACGACTCCGAGTTTGGTTTGTCGGCGGCGATTTTCAGCCGCGATAGCGGGCGTGCCCTGGCCTTGGCCCAACGGGTCGAGTCGGGCATCTGTCATATCAACGGCCCGACCGTGCACGACGAGGCGCAGATGCCCTTTGGCGGGGTCAAGTCCAGCGGCTACGGAAGTTTCGGTGGCAAGGCATCCATCGAGCACTTCACCCAGTTGCGTTGGGTCACCTTGCAGAATGGACCGCGGCACTACCCGATCTGAACAGGCGGGCATTGGCTTCCCCCGCAAGTCAAATGCCCGTGTGCAAGGCCGAAATAACAATAACAAGGCTGCAGCCAACGGCTGCCACGCTATCGCTGAGTCGCCTGTGTGTGGCTTGGGTTTAGCGTGCCTCGACGGAGAAGAAACAGGTGAGTTCCGAATTCAGTTTGCAACCCCATGTCCAAGCCAGCGCACCGCGCTATCGCCACGTGTCCATCGGTTGCGCGGCGGTCGAGGTTACCGAGCAGCACGGCGTATTGCACATGCGCTCCCTCGAACCGTTGGCCGAGATGCCCAGGCGGTTGCTCGACCGTCTGGTGCATTGGGCCCAGGTGCGTCCCGAGCAGACCTTTATCGCCGCCCGCCAGGACGACGGTGAATGGCGTCGGGTGAGTTACGCGCAAATGCTCGCCAGTGTCCGGGCTATCGCCCAATGCCTGCTGGGCTATGGCCTTTCGGCTGACAAACCCCTGGTGCTGCTTTCGGGTAATGACATCGAGCATTTGCAAGTCGCCTTCGGTGCCATGTATGCGGGCATTCCCTACTGCCCGGTATCGCCAGCCTATTCGCTGCTGTCCCAGGACTTCTCCAAGCTGCGCCATGTGTGCGACCTGCTGCAACCAGGCCTGGTGTTCGTCAGTGATGCCCCGGCGTACCAGCGCGCCATCGAGGCTGTGCTGCCGGCCGATACGCCACTGATCAGCGTCCGTGGCCAGGTCGCGGGCCGCCGCCAGGTGAGCTTTTCCAGCCTGCTTGAGCAACCGGGCGGCGCCGAGGCTGAAGCCGCTTTTGCCGCCACCGGCCCGGACAGCATCGCCAAGTTTCTGTTTACTTCCGGCTCGACCAGGCTGCCCAAGGCCGTAATCACCACCCAGCGCATGCTCTGCGCCAACCAACAGATGTTGTTGCAGACTTTTCCAGTGTTCGGTCAAGAGCCTCCGGTGCTAGTGGATTGGCTGCCGTGGAACCACACGTTCGGCGGCAGCCATAACCTGGGCATCGTGCTCTACAACGGCGGCAGTTTTTACCTGGACGACGGCAAACCTACTGCTCAGGGCTTTGCCCAGACCCTGCGCAACCTCAAGGAGGTATCTCCCACTGCCTACCTGACCGTGCCCAAGGGTTGGGAAGAACTGGTCTCGGCCCTGGAACAGGACGCGGAGCTCCGGGAGTGTTTTTTCAAGCGCGTCAGCCTATTTTTCTTCGCCGCTGCCGGGCTGTCGCAAAGCGTCTGGGATCGCCTGGACCGGGTCGCCGAACAACACTGTGGCGAACGCATCCGGATGATGGCCGGGCTCGGCATGACCGAGGCCGCGCCTTCCTGCACCTTTACCACCGGGCCATTGTCCATGGCCGGTTATATCGGCTTGCCGGCGCCGGGTTGCGAGGTTCGGCTGGTACCCAAGGACGGCAAGCTGGAAGGGCGCTTCCGTGGGCCGCACATCATGCCCGGTTACTGGCGGTCACCGCAGCAGACCGCCGAGGTGTTCGACGAACAAGGCTTTTACTGCTCCGGGGATGCGCTCAAGCTGGCCAACGCGCATGACCCGCAACTGGGGCTGATGTTCGATGGGCGCATCGCCGAGGACTTCAAGCTGTCTTCAGGGGTGTTCGTCAGTGTCGGCCCGCTGCGCAATCGTGCAGTACTGGAGGGTTCGCCCTATGTCCAGGACCTGGTAGTGACCGCGCCGGATCGTCAATGCCTCGGCGCGCTGGTGTTCCCGAGATTGTACGAATGCCGACGCCTGGCGGGGCTGGCGGCCAGTGCCAGCGACGCCCAGGTGTTGGCAAGCGCGCCGGTACGCGAGTGGTTCGCCGATTGGTTGCAGCGGCTCAATCGCGAAGCCGGCGGCAATGCCAGTCGCCTGGAATGGATTGCCTTGCTCGACGAGCCGGCCTCCATTGATCGGGGGGAAATCACCGACAAGGGCTCGATCAATCAGCGTGCGGTGTTGCAGTGGCGCGCGGAGCAGGTCGAGGCCCTGTATCGCGGGCTCGATCCGACCATCCTGCGGGCCGGGGCGAAATCGTGAGCGAAGTGCTGAACACCGGCGGGCAGTACTCGGCCTTTGCCGATGCGGCGATTTTCGATGCAGTGCGCACGCCGTGGGTGGACCTCGGTGGTGCACTGGCTGAAGTTTCGCCAATCGACCTGGGCATCAAGGTCGGGCGCGAAGTACTGGCTCGTGCGGGCGTCGATCCACTGGCGGTAGACAGCGTGCTGGCGGGCTCCATGGCCCAGGCCAGTTTCGATGCCTACCTGCTGCCACGGCATATCGGTCTGTATAGCGGCGTGGCGCAATCGGTTCCGGCACTGGGCGTACAGCGCATCTGTGCCACCGGATTCGAATTGCTGCGCCAGGCCGCCAGGCAACTGGATGACGGTGTGCAACTGGCGCTGTGCGTGGCCACCGAGTCGATGTCACGCAATCCGATTGCCGCCTATACCCATCGTGGCGGTTTCCGCCTTGGCGCCGAGGTACAGTTCAAGGACTTTCTCTGGGAAGCGTTGTACGACCCAGCGCCCGGGGTGGACATGATCGCCACTGCCGACAAGCTGGCACGGCGCTATGGGCTGAGTCGCGAAGCCGTGGACGCCTATGCCTGTGCCAGTCATCAGCAGGCGTTTGCAGCGCAGCAGGCAGGGTGGCTGGCGCCGGAGATTGTTGCTGTGGCTCCACAGATCTTTGAACTTGAAGGCTATCAATCTCGCAGTATTCGCTTGCCTAGGGGCGTCGACTCAGTGAGTAAAGACAGCCACCCACGACCCGCAAATCTCGCCGCCCTGGCCCGGCTGCGCGCCGTGCACGAGGGCGGCGTACAAACTGCCGGAAACAGCTGTGCGGTAGTCGATGGTGCGGCAGCGGCGCTGGTCGGACCTGCTTCGGCTAGCCGCGGCACACCGTTAGCCTTGCTGCGGGCCAGCGCGGTGGTGGGAGTGGCGCCGGAGTTCATGGGGATCGGACCTGCACCGGCGATTCGTCTGTTGGTGCAGCGCAGCGGCTTGAGCCTGGATCAGATCGACAGGTTTGAAATCAACGAAGCCCAAGCCGCCCAGGTCCTCGCCGTGGCTCAGGAGTTGCAGCTGGACCGCTGCCGTCTCAACGTCCAGGGGGGCTCGCTGGCCCTCGGTCACCCGTTGGCTGCCAGTGGCCTGCGCCTGGTATTGACCCTGTCCCGGCAACTGCGCGAACACAACCTGCGCTATGGGATTGCCGCGGCCTGTGTCGGCGGCGGGCAGGGCATGGCCCTGCTGATCGAGAACCCGACCTGGCGCGCCTGAGGCATCAGTAGCCCGCTCGTAGCGACGGATGTCACCTGTTCACTACCCTATGAGGTTTCACATGTGGAGCTATCAGGCGCCCTTGCGCGATATGCAATTTGTTCTTGAACACTGGCTGCAGGCACCCGAAGCGTGGCGTCGGAGTTCGGTATTCGAGGCGCTGGATTTGCCGCTGGCCGTGCAGGTACTGGAGCAAGCTGGGCGTTTCAGCAGTGGCATCCTGGCGCCGTTAAACAGCATTGGCGATCGTCAGGGTTGCCGTTTGGTCGAGGGGCGGGTCACCACTGCGGATGGCTTTGCCGAAGCGTATCGGGCCTATGTCGAAGGCGGTTGGCCGGCCCTGGCCTGTGCCGAGGCCCTGGGCGGACAAGGCTTGCCGCAAGTGCTCGACGCGGCGCTGCAAGAGATGCTTTACGCCAGTAACCACGCGTGGGCCATGTACACCGGCATCGCCCACGGCGCCTACCTGTGTTTGAAGACCCACGCAGCCGCTTGGCTGCAGGAGCGCTATCTTCCCGGGATAATCAGTGGCGAAACCTTGGCCACCATGTGCCTGACTGAGCCCCAGGCTGGCAGTGATGTCGGCCTGCTACGCTGTCGCGCCGAACCTCAGGACGACGGCAGTTATCGGCTCAGTGGCAGCAAGCTGTTTATCTCGGGCGGCGAGCACGACCTCACCAACAACATCCTGCATCTGGTGCTGGCTCGCGTGCCGGGAGCGCCAACCGGCAGCCAAGGGGTTTCGCTGTTCCTGGTGCCGAAGTTATTGAATCAAGGACAGGCCAACGGCGTGGCCTGCGACGGTATCGAGCACAAGATGGGGATTAGGGGCAGTGCCACCTGTTCCCTCGTGTTCGAGGCGGCCCAGGGCTGGTTGATTGGCGAGGTCAATCGTGGCTTGAAGGCGATGTTCGTGATGATGAACTCAGCACGTCTTCACGTAGGCCTGCAAGGCCTGGGGCACTGTGAAGCGGCCTGGCAGAACTGCCGTAGCTACGCCAGTCAACGCCAGCAGATGCGTGCACCGTCAAGACCGGCCGGGGTCGTGGCGCAGGCAGCCGACCCGATCCACTACCATCCGGCAATACGCCGCGTCCTGCTCGAGTTACGCGCCACCAGCGAAGGCATGCGCGCTATTGGCTATTGGGTCGCACACCTGTTGGACCAGGCCGAACATGACCCGCAGCTGCTGGCTCGGCAACAAGCCGGGCAACTGGCGCAACTGCTAACGCCGATCATTAAGGCGTTTTTCACCGAACAGGGTTTTCGCCAGGCCAGCAACGCCTTGCAGGTGTTTGGCGGTTACGGTTACGTCACCGAATTTGCCATCGAGCAAACCCTGCGCGACAGCCGTATCGCCATGATCTACGAAGGTAGCAACGAGATTCAGGCCAACGACCTGCTGCTACGCAAGGTACTGGGCGACCAGGGCCAGGCTTTCGACCTGTTGTTGGCGCAATTGCGCGAGGAGTCCAGGCTGGGCGCCGAAATGCCACAGTGCGCCGACTTTGCTGCACAACTGGCGAACCTGTGTAGTGCGCTTCACGTGCTGGTTGGCGAGGTGCGTGAGCGATCACTCGAAGATGTCGAGTACCCCTATCGAGCTGCAGGGAGTTTTCTTCAGCTATGCGGCCTGACCTTGCTAGCGCTGGCCTGGGCACGGGCGGCTCGGGTCTCGGGGCAATTGCCTGAAGACGATCCGCTGCGCGCCGTCAAGCTGGAAACCGCCGGGTTCTTTTTCAGCTACCTGCTGCCCCAGGCCGAGCAGCACATGGCTGCGGTGCGTGGGGCGCGAGCAAGGTTGGCGTTTATTTAACTGGATTCAACGGGTCGATCATCGTGCCGGTCGCAGTGGTGTTTCCTGCACATTGACCTGAGCACCGGGCTCAGGTCACGACTTGCCCATTACTCTATGGCTTCGTAGGGCAGGCCGACGTAATTCTCGGCAATGCTCTGGCGCCCGGCGGGCGAACTAACGAAGTAGTCGAGCTCGGTTTGCTGCATGCGCAGGCCAAAGGCGTCGGTGTCTGGGAACCGGTGTAGCAGCGAGGTCATCCACCAGGAAAAACGCTCGGCTTTCCACACTCGGCGCAGGCAGATCTGCGAGTATTTCTCCAGCAGATCGGTGCGACCCTCGCCATAGACCTTGAGCAAAATTCGATACAGCGTGCTGACATCGCTGGCGGCGAGATTCAGGCCCTTGGCACCGGTCGGCGGGACGATGTGAGCCGCATCACCGAGCAAGAACAGGCGGCCATATTGCATGGGTTCGACGACGAAACTGCGCAGCGGCGCGATACTTTTTTCAATGGAGGGGCCGGTCACCAACTGGTCGGCGAGGTGCGCGGGCAGGCGCAGTTTGAGTTCGCCCCAGAAGCGCTCATCGGGCCAGTCCTCGAGTTTTTCCTCGGTTCCCACTTGCACGTAATAACGGGTGCGAGTTTTCGAGCGCATGCTGCACAGGGCGAAGCCGCGCTCATGGTTGGCGTAGACCAGCTCCTCGTGGACGGGTGGGGTGTCGGCGAGGATACCGAGCCAGCCAAAGGGATAGACGCGCTCGAACACCTTCAGGGTGTCTGCCGGTATTGACTGTCGCGAGACGCCATGGAAACCGTCGCAACCGGCAATGTAATCGCAGTCCAGGCGGACGATCTCGCCGTTACGCTCAAAGGTGACGTAAGGGCTGTCACTCTTCATGCCGTGAGGTTGCACGTTCTCGGCGTCGTAGACGGTCGTGGCACCGGCGCCAACGCGGGCCTCCATCAAGTCACGGGTGACTTCGGTCTGACCGTAGATCATCACGGTCTTGCCGCCGGTCAGCTGTTTGAGGTCAATGTGTTCACAACGTCCATCGAAGGCCAGTTCGAAACCGTCGTGTACCAGGCCATTGGCATCCATGCGTTCACTGACGCCAGCCTCGCGCAACAGATCGACCATGCCTTGCTCCAGCACACCCGCACGGATACGCGAAAGGATGTACGGCGGGTTCTTGCGTTCGATGATGACGTTGTCGATGCCGGCGCGATGCAGCAATTGACCGAGCAGCAAGCCGGAGGGGCCGGCGCCGATGATGGCGACTTGAGTTTTCATTGTTGTAGTCCTGTCTGTGCGGCTGAAGGCGTTACGCCTTACAGAACGCTGTTATTTTTGTCTCCTGTATTTTTGATGACTAAAGTACCGATAAGAAGGCACTATCCGGCAAGATCCATGGACTTTTCGTGGATCGCCATCATTGGGGGGAAATCGTGAAATCTTCTGCCATGTCTGTTCCAGTGTTCAAACTCTATGGTGAGACCACGGTCTGGCCGACTCCCGATCTGCTGCATTGCGAGTCCATTCCAGAGCGCAGTCAGCTGCACAGTTGGGAAATAAAACCGCACTGGCACAGCGATCTGGTCCAGCTGTTGTATGTACAGGCGGGACAGGCGGTACTGGAAGTCGAAGACCTGAGTACGCAAGTCCAAGGCCCGGCGTTACAGGTAGTACCCGCATTGAGTGTGCACGCTTTCAGGTTTTCCGAGGATATCC
This sequence comes from Pseudomonas sp. IT-P176, assembly GCF_949767245.1. Taxonomy (NCBI): domain Bacteria; kingdom Pseudomonadati; phylum Pseudomonadota; class Gammaproteobacteria; order Pseudomonadales; family Pseudomonadaceae; genus Pseudomonas; species Pseudomonas sp. IT-P176. Next base: position 65,432 of record NZ_CATKPN010000036.1, on the reverse strand, counting down.
AGGGCCATGTCATCACTCTGGCCGTGCCCTTGGTCGAGCAGCTCGGCGCTGCGCTGGACAGCACGGCGCTGAATACCCCGGGCTGTTATTTGCCAGGTCCTGAGTCTGCTTACCTGGACACGCTGTTCGCCGCGATCAGTCGGGAATATAGCCAGGACCAACCTGGCCGCGATCCTATGTTGCACTCGTTGATCACGTTGCTGGTTGTCTGGCTCAGTCGTCGCAGCCTGGCGCTTTCACCGCCCGACACCAAACTCCGTGAGCGTGGTCGAGAGCATCTGCAGGGGTTTACCCGAGCTTTGGAGTTACGCTTTCGCGAGCACCTGCCCATCGAGCACTATGCGACGGCACTGGGGATCAGCGCTGCTCACCTCAATGCCCTGTGTCGGCGCTTGTGTGGGCAATCGGCATTGGCGATGATCAACCAGCGACTGCTGCTCGAAGCCAAGCGCAATCTGGTGTATACGGCGATGACCGTCAATCAGGTGTCGGACAGCCTGGGCTTTTCCGAGCCTGCCTACTTCTCGCGCTTCTTCAAACGCGGAACCGGGCAGTCACCGAAACAATTTCGCATCCCGCGTTAGCGGATGCCAGACCTGCAAGGCAGCCAACTGCGGTGAATATCGATACCCGGATAAAATTTCGTCATTTGCTGTGTTTTCTCGAAGTAGCGCGCCAGGGAAGCCTGGCCCGTGCCTCGGATAAATTGGCAATCAGCCAGCCAGCGCTGTCCAAAACCCTCAAGGAACTGGAAACCTTGCTGGCCACCCGCTTGTTCACACGCAGCAAGAGTGGCGCCGCGCTGACCGACGCTGGGGTGGCTTTTCTGCGCTATGCCGGACCGAGCGTGCAAGCCCTGCGCGAAGGGGTCAATAACCTGCGTTCCGGTGAACATGCGCCGATCACCGCAAGGCTCGGGGTGCTGTCCACAGTGGAAAGCCTGCTGGTGCCGGAAGTCATCTGCCGCTTGCACGCCCGCCATCCGGCCTTGGTCGTGAGCGTGGTGACCGGACCCAGCGCGTACCTGCTGTCGCAACTGCGCGTCGGTGAGTTGGATCTGGTGGTCGGGCGGATGACCGATAGCCCACAGATTCTTGGCCTGGCATTCGAGCACCTGTACAGCGAATCCATGACCCTGGTGGTGCGTAGCGGCCATCCGCTGCTGAGCGATCCCCACGGTCACCAAAGTCTTGAAGACTATCCGCTGGTACTGCCATTGGCCGGGACGACGATCCGCAAGTTCGCCGACAGCCTGTTTGTGCAGCACGACATCAGCCCGCCGCGCCGGCGTCTTGAAACCTTGTCGCTGACCCTGAGTCGGCGTTACGTGGAGTGCAGTGAGGCGGTCTGGGTCGCGCCGTTGGATGCCGTCAGGCAAGACCTGAGCCGCGGTGCATTGGTCGAATTGGATTTGGGCATTCGTGAACCGGGTGGCTCGGTTGGCATGTGCAGCAACCCCGCGCTGCCCATGCCGCTGGCAACCCAATGGTGCGTGGAGGTGCTGCGCGAAGTGGGGGAGGAGTATCGCGAGGGACGCTATCCATAACCATTTGGATATGGATAGCGTCTGTTTTTTCAGTTTTGGATCAGCTCTTGCCGGGAGAGACTGGGCGACAGGCTGTTGCCTATCAGCCGTTACCCATAACAACCAAGGAGACTGATATGTCTGATGCGGACAATGCCCGCTTCGTCATTCGTGACCGCAATTGGCATCCCAAGGCCCTGACCCCGGATTACAAAACCTCGATCTTGCGTTCCCCCCGGCAGGCCCTGGTCAGCATTCCTCAGTCTCTCTCGGAAACCACCGGGCCGGACTTTTCCCACCTGAAGATGGGCCAGCACGATAACGATCTGCTGCTCAACTTCAACCACGGTGGGCTTCCCGTCGGCGAGCGCATCATCGTGGCCGGGCGGGTCTGTGACCAATACGGCAAGCCAATCCCCCATACCCTGGTCGAGATGTGGCAAGCCAATGCCGGTGGTCGCTACCGGCACAAGAAAGACAGCTACCTGGCAGCCATCGATCCGAATTTTGGTGGCGTTGGCCGGGCCTTGACCGACCGCGACGGCAACTACAGTTTCCGCACGGTCAAACCTGGCCCGTACCCATGGCGCAACGGACCCAATGACTGGCGGCCTGCGCATATTCACTTCTCGATCAGTGGCCCGTCCATTGCGACCCGCTTGATCACTCAGCTGTATTTTGAAGGCGACCCGCTGATCCCCATGTGCCCGATCGTCAAGTCGATCGCCAATCCGGATGCGGTGCAGAGCTTGATCGCCAAGCTCGACATGAGCATGGCCAATCCGATGGACTGCCTGGCTTATCGCTTTGATATCGTTTTGCGCGGTCAACGCCAGACCCATTTCGAAAACTGCTGAGGAGGCTCGCGCATGCCCGTTCAACTTTTACCTGAAACCCCTTCGCAAACGGCTGGCCCTTACGTGCATATCGGCCTGGCGCTGGAGGCGGCTGGCAATCCACCCCGCGAGCAGGAAATCTGGAACGAGATGGCCAAACCCGGAGCCCCGGGCGAGCATATTCTGCTGCTGGGCAATGTCTATGACGGCAATGGCCACCTGATCCGTGACTCGTTCCTGGAGTTTTGGCAGGCCAACCACGAGGGTGTGTACGAGGTCGAGTACAACCTTGAAAACCCCTTCAATAGTTTTGGCCGGACCGCCACCACGGATGTCGGCGAGTGGCGGTTGCATACGATCAAGCCGGGCGTCGTTCGCAACGCAGCCGGTGTGCCCATGGCGGCGCATATCAATCTGTCGTTGTTTGCCCGTGGCATCAACATTCACCTGCAGACCCGCCTGTACTTCGACGATGAGGCCGAGGCCAATTCCCGCGACCCGGTACTTAACCTGATCGAGCAGCCGCAACGTCGGGAAAGCTTGATCGCCAAGCGTTGCACCGTTGACGGCAAGCTGGCCTACCGCTTTGACATTCGTGTCCAAGGTGAGGCGGAAACAGTGTTCTTCGACTTCTAGGGTTGCAAGCCTGCGTGCGCTGTACCGGTAGTTTTCCAAGCGTCTAATAAAAATAAAGGAAATTTTGCATGACTGTCTCCGTACCTGCGCCGGTGGCCGGCACGCTCGATGTCGAGGCGTTGATCAACACCAAGGCACTCTCCACCTACCAATGGCGGATCGTCTTGCTGTGCTTTCTGATCGTGTTCCTGGATGGTCTGGACACGGCCGCCATGGGCTTTATCGCACCGGCGCTGAGCCAGGACTGGGGCATTGATCGCGCCAGCCTGGGGCCGGTGATGAGTGCGGCATTGATTGGCATGGTCTTCGGCGCCCTGGGTTCCGGGCCACTGGCGGACCGTTTCGGGCGCAAAGTGGTGCTGGTGGTCTCGGTGTTTCTGTTCGGCTTGTTCAGCTTGCTCTCGGCCTACAGCAACAATGTCGAGCAGTTGCTGGCTTTGCGTCTGCTGACCGGCCTGGGGTTGGGCGCAGCGATGCCCAACGCCACCACATTGCTGTCCGAATACACCCCGGATCGGCTCAAGTCACTGCTGGTGACCAGCATGTTCTGCGGTTTCAACCTGGGAATGGCGTGTGGCGGATTCATCTCGGCGAAGATGATTCCGCTGCTGGGCTGGCACAGCCTGTTGATGCTCGGCGGGATCTTGCCATTGGTGTTGTCCGTGGTGCTGTTGCTCTGGCTACCGGAGTCGGCGCGCTTTCTGGTGGTGCGCAATCACAGCGTAAAGCGGATTCGCCAGGTACTGGCACCGATCGCCCCGCAGGAGGTCGCCTCGGCGGCGGGCTTCAGTGTGCCGGAGCAGGGCGTGGTGCAAAGCCGCAATGTGCTGAAAGTGATTTTCTCCGGTACTTACAGCGTCGGCACCTTGTTGCTCTGGCTCACCTACTTCATGGGGTTGGTGATCGTTTACCTGTTGACCAGTTGGCTGCCAACCCTGATGCGTGACAGCGGCGCGAGCATGGAGCAGTCGGCGTTCATCGGTGCATTGTTCCAGTTCGGTGGCGTGCTCAGTGCAGTGGGTGTGGGCTGGGCGATGGACAAGTTCAATCCGCACAAGGTCATCGGCATCACCTACCTGTTGGCTGGCGTCTTTGTCTGGCTGGTCGGGCAGAGCCTGGGCAATGTCACCTTGCTTGCGACCCTGGTGCTGTTGGCGGGTATGTGCATCAACGGCGCACAATCGGCGATGCCATCGCTGGCGGCGCGTTTTTATCCGACCCAAGGGCGCGCCACGGGTGTGTCGTGGATGCTCGGCATTGGCCGTTTTGGAGCAATCCTCGGTGCTTGGACAGGGGCGACATTACTGGGGCTGGGGTGGAACTTCGAGCAGGTGCTGAGCGCCTTGGTGGTGCCCGCGGCACTGGCCACCGTTGCGGTCGTGATCAAGGGGCTGGTGAGCCATGCGGACGCCACCTGAGATGACCTGACTGATTTCTGAATTCTGGAGTAATGGCGTGAACAGACCCACCAATCAACTCTTCGATAGCTATTTCACACAGTCGGCCATGCGCGAGATTTTTTCCGACCGGGGCCGGGTGCAGGGCATGCTGGATTTCGAAGCCGCCCTGGCCTGCGCCGAAGCCGGCATCGAGCTCATTCCCCCCGAAGTGGTGGCGGATATCGTCGCGGCCTGTCGCGCCGAACGCTACGATTTCGATGCGTTGGCCATTGCCATTGGCAGCGCGGGCAACTCGGCGATTCCCTTGGTCAAGGCGCTGGGCAAGGAGGTGGCGGGGCAAAATCCGGCGGCTGAACGTTACGTACACCTGGGCGCGACCAGCCAGGACGCGATGGACAGCGGCCTGGTGTTGCAATTGCGTGCAGCCATCGAGTTGTTGGAAGGCGATATGGCGCAACTGGCCGACGTGCTTGCGCAGCAGGCGCTGCGTTATGCGGGCACGCCGATGGTCGGACGTACGTGGTTGCAACAGGCAACGCCGGTGACCCTCGGTATGAAGATCGCTGGCTGGCTGGGCGCCATCACCCGTCATCGCCAACGCCTGGTTGAAATCAAGCCGCGTTTGCTCTGCCTGCAGTTTGGCGGTGCCTCCGGCAGCTTGGCGGCGCTAGGTGATCAAGCCTTTGTTGTGGCGCAAGCCCTGGCCACTGAACTGAAATTGAACCTGCCCGAGCAGCCCTGGCACACCCAGCGTGATCGCCTGGTGGAATTTGCCAGCCTGCTGGGAATGATCGCCGGCAGTCTGGGCAAGGTCGGCCGGGATCTGAGCCTGCTGATGCAGACCGAAGTGGGGGAAGTGTTCGAACCCACTGCGCCGGGCAAGGGTGGTTCTTCGACCATGCCGCACAAGCGCAATCCGGTTGGCGCAGCGGTGATGATCGGTGCGGCGACCCGTGCGCCGGGACTGGTGTCGACCATGTTTGCCGCCATGCCACAAGAACATGAACGTAGCCTCGGGCTCTGGCATGCCGAATGGGAAACCTTGCCGCAATTGTGCTGCCTGGTATCGGGCTCATTGCAACAGGCGTTGCAGGTGGTTCCCTGGCTGGAAGTCGATGCCGAGCGCATGCTGCACAACTTGCAGCTGAGCCAGGGGCTGGTTCTGGCAGAGGCCGTCAGTATCGCTCTTGCCCAGCGCATCGGTCGCGATGCTGCCCACCACCTGATAGAGCAATGCTGTCGCCGCGCCGTAGAGCACGGCGTGCATTTACGTGAAGTACTCGACAGCGAACCGCAAGTCAGCGCGCAGCTGTCCGCGGATGAACTGGAGCGGCTGCTCGACCCCTCCCATTACCTGGGGCAAGCGCAGTGCTGGGTCGAGCGCGCGGTTGCCGATCATCAGGCTTTTACCCTTTGAACGCTTGGCAAGAGGATTGTGAAATGGACGAAAAGCAACGTTACGAAGCCGGCATGCAAGTGCGCCGCGAGGTGCTGGGCGATGCCCATGTTGATCGCAGCCTGGAACAGCTGACGCCCTTCAATGCGCAGTTCCAGGAAATGATCACTCGACATGCCTGGGGCGACATCTGGACCCGTCCCGGCCTGCCGCGCCATACCCGCAGCCTGATCACCATTGCCATGCTGATCGGGATGAACCGCGAAGGTGAGTTGCGCCTGCATCTACGTGCGGCGAAGAACAATGGCGTGACCCGTGATGAGATCAAGGAAGTCCTGATGCAGAGTGCTATCTACTGCGGCATTCCTGCTGCCAATGCGAGCTTCCATCTGGCCGAGTCCATCTGGGACGAAGTGGGCGTGGAGTCGCTGTGAAACTCCAGGCTTACTGACTGGCAGTAAACCTGGACTATTACGGTGTACCTCATCCCGCAATATACAACCCGCCATTCACATGCAGCACCTCACCCGTCATGAAGCTTGACCCGTTGCTGCACAAAAATGCGATCACCGAGGCGATCTCGCTGGGTTGACCCAGGCGTCTGAGCGGGGTCTGTTCTACCGAGTCGCTGCCACGGTTAGCGATCAGGTCCTGGGTCATTGGGGTTTCGATGATGCCGGGGGATACGGCGTTGACCCGGGTCTCCGGGCCCAGCTCGCGGGCCAGGGCACGGGTCAGGCTCAGCAGGCCGCCCTTGGAAGTGCCGTAGTGGGCGTTGGAAAACGCGCCACGGTGTGCGGCCACGGAGGTCAGGTTGACGATTGCGCTGTTGCTGCGCAGTGCCGGGATCGCCCGGCGGCACAGGTAAAATACGCCGTCGAGGTTGATGCCCAGGGTCTGGCGCCATTGCTCATCGGTCATTTCGCGAATCGGCTGCGACTGGTACAGGCCGGCCGATGGCACCAGGAAGTCGATGCCGGCGAAGCGCTCGACGGCCAGTTGCACGGCCTTGCTCGAGTCGTCAGGGTCGGCGGCATTCATCCGCAGAGTGGCGACGCGCTCGCCGCTGGGGTCAAGTTGCTGGGCGAATGCTGCGAGGCCGTCGCCGTCCAGGTCGGTGAGAACCATCGAGGCGCCGTATTGATAGAACAGTTTCGCCACTTCACGGCCAATGCCACCGTTGGCGCCTGTCAGCAGGAGGACGCGGTTGTTGAAGTCGTACATGGTCGGGGTCTCCGGAAGAATGCCAGGGCTCATGGGCCGAGAATGCGGGCCAGGTGTTCGTGTTGCAGGTCAACACCGAGAAAGCGGCAGATCTGCACGATCTGGCCGTAAATCATGTGTTGCCCGTGGTGCACGCGGCAGCCGCGCTCGCGTGCCGCTGCCAGCAGGGCGGTATCGCCGGCGCGCATCACGGCTTCGCAGACCAGGGCATCGGCTCGTAGAGTGGTGGGATCCAGGGGTAGGGCGTCGTCGTCCTTGAGGCCCAGGGCGGTCGCGTTGATGATCACGTCGAAGTCCTGCGCATTGCCGTCGCTGCTGCTCAGGTCGACCTGGGGGAACTGCGCTCTGAGGCGTTCGAGCAAGGCTTCGGCACGTGCCGGGGAGCGGTTGTAGATTGCCAGTCGGGCCGGTTGTTGTTGGGCAATCGCCCAGGCAATCGATTTGCCGGCACCGCCGGCGCCCACCAGCAGGACCCGCTTGCCTTCCAGTCGGTGACCCTGCTGATGCAGCCCGGCGAGCATGCCCTCGCCATCGAAGTTGCCGCCGATCAGGCGACCGCTCTCGGAATCGATCCGTACGGCATTGGCCGAGCCGACCTGGCGCGCGGTGTCGGTCAATTCGTCGCAGTACTCAACGATGCTTTCCTTGTACGGGATGGTCACGACCAGGCCGCGCAGATTGGCGATGCCGGATACCCCGAGCAGCACTTTTTGCAAATTCGTGCCACGTACATGCAGGGGCACGCAGGCCAGGTCCAGGCCCTGGTTGGCGGCGCTGTGGTTGATCACTTGCGGGGTTTTTACGTGGGCGATCGGATCGGCAACGATGCCGATCAGTTGTGTCTGGCCACTGATGTGCATGGGAAATCTCAACGGTAGGGTTGGGGACGGGCGCTGGCGTCGCTTTCAAGCGGGGCAGGGCCGAAAAAGGCATCAAGCGCAAACAGCAATGGAGGAGGCTGGGCAGGTGCAGCGGGTCTGTTGGAAGGCAGATGGGCCAGTGAAGCCAGTCCTTGCAACAGCGCTCTGATGGGAGTCATGAGTATTAACCTGTCTGACATATTTTATTGTTGTCTGACAGGATGGTAGAAGGCTTGGCTTTTCGGTGTCAAGGTGCTGCAGGGGGATCAGGCCTGCAGGTACATGTTCATGCGCTTGGCGGCATTGCGCAGATGGCGCTCGGCAGCTTCACCGGCCAGCACTGGATCGCGCGCCTGGATGGCCTGGAAGATGGCCTGGTGTTCGTCCTGCACGTCCTGGATCAGCTCGTTGTAGATTTCCGCGGTGTTGCTGCGGGCCTCGCGAATCAGCCTGCGGACACTGTGGTCGAGGTACTCGTTGAGCGACTTGAAATGCGGGTTGTGCGTGGCCGCGACAATCGCCTGGTGGAACGCATAGTCCTCTTCGTCGCCGAGTTGGTCGTTGACCATGGCGTATTCCATGCCGACCAGGGCCTGGCGGATCTTTTTCAAGTCTTCAGGGGTATGACGCAAGGCCGCCAGGCGCGTGGCGCCGACTTCAATGGTGATCAGGAATTCGAGGATGTGCAGCAGTGCGTCTTCTTCACCGAGCGAGACCTCTTTCAAGCGAAACGCATGGCGCTCGCCGCGCTTGGCGACGAAGGCGCCCTTGCCCTGCTGGGTAGTGATCAACTCCTCGAACTTGAGTTGCGACAAGGCCTCACGCACCACCGCTCGGCTGACCGAAAACTGTTCGCACAGTTGCCGTTCGCTGGGCAGTTGATCACCGGTAGCCAGCCGTCCGGACTGGATTTCGCCACTGAGCCAGTGAACGATCTCCATGGGCAGGGGCTGGTAGGGGGGCACGTTGTCGCTTTTCATTGTTCAGTCCTCTGCCGAGAGGCAGCACGGGTACAGGTATCGAAGTGATGAGCTGCGATAGTGAAGGATTGAGTTGTGGTCTTACAAGTGTTTGAAAAAAATAATCTCGGGTTAGGCCGGCTGTTTTCAAGGCCTTCAAGTAAATCGATAAAAAATAAATGGGTAATTTTTGGCTTGGGTGCTTTGACTTCGGGGCATGGTTGACGTAGTTTTCGCCAACTGGTCAGACAAGCTGTGGCTAATGTTCTACCAGACTGTAAATAACAATAAAAAACGAGGTTTCCATGCACACCAAGACCACGCTGCGTCTGCTCACCCTCGGCACGACCCTGTTCGCCGGTATCGCCTGCGCCGATCCTCTGAAAGTGGCGTTGGTGGAGACCCTGTCGGGGCCGTCGGCTGCCACTGGGCAAATGTTCCGCGCTGCCACGCGTTTTCAGATCGAACGCTTGAATGCCGAAGGTGGCTGGAACGGCGAACCGATCCAGCTCCTGGAGTTCGACAGCCAGGGTACCCCGGCGGGCGCTTCCGAGAAACTCAAGGCCGCCATTGGCAGTGGCGCCCAAATGATCGTTCAAGGTGCCTCGTCGGTGGCCGCCGGGCAGATCACTGAAGACGTGCGCAAATACAACCTGCGTAACAAGGGCAAGGAAGTGGTGTTCCTCAACGTCGGCGGAGAAGCGCTCGAGCTGACCGGCAGCAAATGCCACTTCTATCACTTCCGCTTCAACGGCAATGCGCCGATCCGGGTCAAGACCCTGGTCGCGGCGATGAAAGAGGCGGGCACCCTGGGCAGCAAAGTCTATTCCATGAACCAGAACTACAGCTGGGGCCTGGACATGGAGCAAGCCATCACTGAAAACGCCGCGGCTGGCGGTTATCAGTTGGTGGGCAAGAGCCTGCACGACACCCAGAAAGTCCAGGATTTCTCTCCCTACATCGCTCGCATCCAGGCCTCTGGCGCTGAAACCGTGCTGACGGGCAACTGGGGCAACGACCTGTTGCTGCTGATGAAAGCCAGTCGCGCCGCTGGCCTGAAACTACGCTTCGGCACCGCCTTTCTCGATCAGCCGGGCAACCTGGCCAACGCCGGCGACGTCGCGCTGGGCCACTATGTTTCCCATCCCTTCAACATCGAGGCCGCGGGCGAAGCGGGCAAGACCTTTGCCAGCGAGTACCAGGCCAAGACCGGTCACCTGCCTGCCTATATCGAACCGCAAACCGTATTCGCCTTGCAGATGGTCGGCAACGTGCTGAAAAAACTGCCGGCCGAAGACGGGCGTCTCAATACCCGCAGCTTCGCCCTGGCCCTGGAAAAAGCCAGCGACAGCAATCCGCTGGGTGATGTGCGCATGCGCGCCGAGGATCACCAGCTGCTGATGCCGTTCGTGGTGTCGGTGGTGTCGAAGGAGGCTCCCTACAAAGTGGACGGCACCGACATGGGCTTTGTGCCGATCAAGTCGTTCAGCGCCGATCAGGCCGCCGCGCCTGTCCAGGATGCCTGCCGGATGCAACGACCCGAATGACCTGCGTGGCGTGCCAGTTCGGCACGTCTTCCTGTCCATCGCGAGCGCTGGAGTCGCCTATGGAATTCCTCACAGTCTCACTGCTTAACGGCGTGATCTACGGCCTGCTGCTGTTCATGGTCTCGGCCGGCCTGACCTTGATCTTCGGCATGATGGGCGTGCTCAACTTCGCCCATGCCTCCTTTTATATGGTGGGCGCCTACCTGGCCTACACCCTGCAGAAGTTTGTCGGCTTCACTGCTGCGGTGCTGCTCTCGACTGTGCTGGTGGGCCTGCTCGGGGTGATCGTCGAGCGGTTTTTCCTGCGCCGGGTGCACAAGCACGGTCACGCTCACGAGCTGCTGCTGACCTTTGGCCTGACGTTCATCATTGCCGAGCTGATCAAGTTGTTCTACGGCAACTTTTCCGTCGAGTACCGGGTGCCGGAGTTCCTCAACTTTGCTGCCTTCCAGGTATTCAGTACGGACTACCCGTTCTATCGCTTGTTGATGGGGGGAGTGTCGCTGTTGGTGTTTGGCCTGATCTATCTGCTGTTGACCCGCACGCGCGTCGGCATCGTCGTGCGGGCGGCAATCCATCGCCCGCAAATGGCCGAGGCGCTGGGGCACAACGTGCCGCTGGTGTTCATGGCGGTGTTCGGCATTGGCGCGGCGCTGGCCGGCCTGGCCGGAGCACTGGCGGGAGCGTTCTACACCACCAATCCGAACATGGCCCTGGAGCTGGGGGTGATTGTCTTTGTCGTGGTGGTGGTTGGTGGCCTGGGTTCGATGGCCGGGGCAATGATCGCGTCGTTGCTGATCGGGCTGATTTCTTCTTTTGCAGTCGGTGTGGATCTAAGCCTCGCGTCGCTCTTGGGCTTGTTCGGGGCGGGCGACTGGGCGCTGCAGATGGGCGGGCTGATGACCCTCAAGGTGTCCAGCGTGGCTGCAACCATTCCGTTTGCGCTGATGCTGCTGATTTTGCTGATCCGGCCGTCCGGGTTGATGGGCGAGAAGGGATAAACCATGAAACTGACGAAAATCCTCCTGGCGGTGTTGCTGCTGGCTTTGCTGGTGCTGCCCGCCATCCTGCCGGCGGCGATGGTCAATGCGGCCATCCAGATGCTCATCGCAGCCTTGTTTGCCTGCGCCTTCAACCTGTTGTGCGGGCAGGGCGGCATGCTCTCCTTTGGCCATGCGGCCTACTTCGGCGTAGGTTCGTTTGCCACGTTGCACGCGATGAACGCGCTCAATGGCGAAGGCCTGCTGCCAACGCCGTTGCTGCCGTTGATCGGGGCCATGGGCGGCTTTGTCTGTGGCCTGTGCGCCGGCTGGTTCGCGACGAAGCGGGCCGGGGTGTATTTCTCCATGATCACCCTGGCACTGGCCGAGTTGCTGCATTCCCTGGCCCCGCACCTGAGTACGCTGTTCGGCGGCGAGGCCGGTATTTCGTCGATGCGCACGGCGGCCTGGGGACTGGATTTCGCTGATGCCAGCCAGGTGTACTACCTGACGCTGGGCTGGGTAGTGCTGTCGATCGCCTTGCTCTACGCCTTCACGCTGACCCCTATGGGACGCTTGACCTTTGCCCTGCGCGAGAACGGCCATCGGTTGCAGTTCCTGGGCTACAACGTGCATCGGCTGCGGGTGTTGGTGTTCGCCTTGTCGGCGATGTTCGCCGGGATTGCCGGGGGCTTGCAGGCACTGAACCTGGAGTCGGCCAACTACGTGCTGTTCGACATGCGGTTTTCTGCCGAGGTGGTACTCAACACCTACATCGGTGGCGTCAACGTGTTCCTCGGCCCGGTACTCGGCGCAGCGCTGATGACCTTCTTTGGCAATGCCGCCTCCGACCTCACGCAATCCTGGTTGCTGTATCAGGGGCTGCTGTTCGTCCTGGTGATGATGTTCATGCCCAGTGGCCTGGCCGGGCTGGTGCTGTGCTGGACGGCGCAGATTCGTCGACGCGGCTGGCTGGCAATGATCCCGGCGGCACTCGCGTCGTTGCTGAGCGCGGGGTTGTTGAGCCTGGCGGTGGTGTTTGCGATCGAGACGTTGCAACGGGTGTTCAGCCAGGACTATCAGGCATTGCTGATGGCGGATCAGGCCTGGCCTGCAATCAGCCTGTTCGGCCGCGAATGGCTGCCGGGTGCGCCGCTGACCTGGAGCATGCCGTTGCTGTTGGGTGGCGTGGGGCTGCTGGTGCTGAAGCTGGCCCGCCGGCAATGGCTGCGCCTGCTGGACGATGAACCGGCGGCCGCGTGCGCCGCCCTCAGCCCTCGGGTCGAAGGAGAACAGCCATGAGCGGTGCGATCCTGCAATTACGTGATGTACACAAGTCGTTCGGCGAGGCCCACATCATTCGTGGTGCGCAGCTTGAGCTGCGCGCCGGCGAACGCCACGCGGTGATCGGGCCCAACGGGGCGGGCAAATCGACCCTGTTCCATTTGATCTCCGGGCAACTGCAGCCCAGCAGCGGACAGATCCTGCTCGGTGATGAGCCGATCCAGGGGTATTCGCCAGAACAGATCAATCATCTGGGCTTGTCGCGCTCGTTCCAGATCACCAACATTTTTCCCGGGCTTTCGGTGTTCGAAAATCTGCGCATCGCGGTGATGCGCAAACACCAGATGCAGTACCACTTCTGGCGTTCGATCCAGCGTTACCCCGAGGTGCGCGCCCAGACCGAGCAACTGCTTGAACAGGTGCGGCTGCAGGATAAGCAGGCGGTGTGCGCGGCCGAACTGTCCTACTCCGAACAGCGCGCCCTGGAGATAGGCATGACCCTGGCCTGTGACCCCCGGGTGATCCTGCTCGACGAGCCGATGGCGGGCATGTCCCATGAAGAAACCGACTACGCCCTGAACCTGATTCGCGAGGTGACCCAGGGGCGTTCACTGCTGATCGTCGAACATGACATGGACGTGGTGTTCTCCCTGTGTGACCGCATCAGCGTGCTGGTCTACGGCGAAGTCATCGCCACTGGCACACCGGACCAGATCCGCGCCGACCGCCGTGTACAGGAAGCCTATCTGGGTGAGGAGCAATGCGCATGAACCCGACCTCGCAAAACCTGCTGTCGATCAGCGACCTGCATGTGCACTACGGCAAGAGCCATGTGTTGCATGGCGTCGACTTGAACATCGCGCACAACGAAGTAGTGAGCCTGCTGGGACGCAATGGCGCCGGGCGTTCGACCACCATGAAAGCGGTCATGGGCCTGGTGCCGCCCAGTGCCGGCAGCATCCAGTTGGCGGGACGGGAACTGACGGGGCTGCGCCCGTACCGGATCAGTCGCGCCGGCATCGGTTTTGTCCCGGAAGAGCGCGAGGTGTTCGCCAATCTGAGCGTTGAGGAAAACCTGCGCATGGGCCAACAGGCGCCTACTGACGGCGCCACGGCGTGGACCGTCGAGCAGATGTTCGACTACTTCCCGCGGCTGCGCGAGCGGCGCAACACGGGCGCCGGCAACCTGTCAGGGGGCGAACAGCAGATGCTCACCCTGTGCCGTTCGCTGCTGGGTTGTCCCAAGGTGCTGCTGATCGATGAACCCACCGAGGGCCTGGCGCCGAAGATTGTCGCGGTGGTTGCCGAGGCCATTCGCGACATTCACCGGCGCGGGGTATCGATCCTGTTGGTGGAGCAGAAGCTGACCATCGCCCTCAAGGTCTCCAGCCGCGTGTGCGTGATGGGCCATGGGCGGATCGTCTTCGAGGGCACGCCCCAGGCACTGACCGCCGACCCGAACCTGATGAAGGAGTGGCTGGCGGTCTGAGGCCGCCACCGCGTTCAACCGGCAGGTCCGACTGCCATTTTCACGCTGATCCCGTGGCGGCCCTTGTGCCTGCCAGGGATCGCTGCATCTGCAATCCACCAGGAATAACAATAACAATGAGCCTATCCAGACACTTCACTGTTCGACCGTTGCTATTGCTCAGTACTTTGCCGGGCTTGGCCTTGGCCCAGGAGCAAGGTTTCATCGAAGACGCTACGGCCACCGTGCAAATGCGCAACTTCTACTTCAACCGCGACTTCCGTGACAGCGGCGCTGCCAAGGCCAAGAGCGAGGAGTGGGCCCAGGGCTTCTTGCTCAACGCCAAGTCCGGCTACACCCAGGGCACGGTCGGTGTCGGTGCCGATCTGATCGGTCGCCTCGGCGTCAAGCTCGACAGTGGCGGCGGGCGCGGTGGCAGCCTGTTGCTGCCCGCCGACGGCAATGGTTCGGCCGATGACTTCTCCAGCCTGGGAGCGGCGGTAAAACTGAAGGTGTCGAAGACCGAACTGAAAGTCGGCGAACTGCTGCCGACTCTGCCGATCCTCCAGTACAACGATGCGCGCCTGCTGCCGCAGACCTTCCAGGGCGCCATGCTGACTTCCAGGGAAATCACCGGCCTGACCCTCAACGCCGGGCAGATGCGTTCGTTCACCCAGCGTAACTCCAGTGACCGTGAAGACCTGTTCATCGATGGTCGCGCATTCGCCACCTCCGATCGCTACAACTACCTGGGCGGCGAATACCGTTTTAATCAGGAGCGGACGATGGTCGGCCTGTGGGGTGCGCAACTGGAGGACATTTACCGCCAGCGGTACATCCAGTTCACCCACAAACAACCGGTCGGTGCCTGGACGCTGGGCGCCAACATCGGCTTGCTGGATTCCGAGGAGGAAGGCCAGGCCAAGGCGGGGCAGATCGACAACCGTTCGTTCTACACGGCCCTGAGTGCCGGCGTCGGTGGGCATACGCTGATGGCCGCTTGGCAACGCATGTATGGCGAGGATGGCACCATCTGGTTGAGTCCTACTACCACCGTGCTGCCCAGCGATATCCAGGTGCGCAATTTTGCCGCCGCCGAGGAGAAAGCCTGGCAACTGCGCTATGACTACAACTTCGCGGCCCTGGGTGTGCCCGGCATGAGCGCTTTCGTGCGCTACGTCAATGGCGACAATGTGGCGGTGGCCGGGGGCAATGGTGGCAAGGAGTGGGAGCGCGATTTCGATCTGTCCTACGTGATCCAGAGCGGGCCCTTGAAGAACCTCGGGTTGCGCTGGAGGAATGCCATGGTGCGCTCCAATTTTGGTCCGTCAGTGGACGATAACCGGCTGATTGTCAGCTATAGCCTGGCGCTGTTCTGATCGCTGCGGCGAGGTAATTTTGAATAAATTCCTTTGACAGACCCAGGGCCGCACGTTAGTTTCTGGCTACTGGTCTGACAAGTTAATCTAGATGTATGACCAGACAAAAAACACAAGTGAGAACCTCATGTCCCATCCAGTTCACTCTCCCATAACTACCGAACAGCCACAGTCCGCTGCAGCCGTTTTCCAGCACAGCGCCTACGCCGGTATTGCCGGCAAAGTCGTGGTAGTGACCGGTGGCGGTAGTGGCATCGGCCTGGCACTGGCCGAAGGTTTTGCCCGCAACGGCGCACATCTGCTGTTGATCGACATCAACGCCCAGGCCATGGCGGACGCCAAGAGCGCGTTGCAGCAAGGTTTCCCGGCGACACGGGTGGAATGTTTCCAGGCCTCGGTCACCGACGAAGTCGCGGTCGAGGCTGCCTTCGCTCACGCCAAGGGGTGTTTCGGGCGTATCGATGTGTTGCTCAACAACGCGGGCGTATCGATCAACAAACCGTCCCTGGAAATCACGTCCACCGAATGGCGGCGGGCGATCGAAATCAATTTCAACAGCGTGTTCTTCTGCGCCCAGGCGGCGGCCCGGCACATGATCGACCAACAGGGCGGGGTGATCATCAACACCTCGTCGATGTGGGGCGTGTCCCATTCCGCGGATCGCACCGCGTACTGCGCGACCAAGGCCGCCGTGGTGTCCATGACCAAGTGCCTGGCGGTGGAGTGGGCCCGGCATGGCATCCGCGTGAACGCCATTGGTCCTGGCTATACCCGCACTCCGCTGGTCGAAGAGCTGCAGCGTGCCGGGCGCCTGGACGTCGAGGCGCTGCGCCAGCGCACGCCTTTGCAACGCCTCGGCGAGCCGGGCGAGATGGCTGAGCTGGCGCTGTTCCTGGCGTCTGGCAGTGCAACCTTCATCACTGGGCAAATCTACGTGTCGGACGGCGGTTGGACCGCCAACGGCTTCTAGTCCGGCCTCGTTGTGCCGGCCCATCGTGGCCGGTCGATTGACGTTATTTGTGGAGAATTGAAATGCCGAAAAGTGTTGCCTTGTCACCGGCCTCGCCATGGGTCGAGCTCAGTTCCACCGACGCCGACTGGAAGCAGGCCGACCCTGCGTTGCTGGGCACCATGCTCAGTCAGTTGCACCTGATCCGTGCCTTTGAAGAAACCGTGCTGGAGTTGGCCGGTGAAGGCCTGGTGCATGGTCCGGCGCACTCGAGTATCGGTCAGGAAGGGGGGGCGGTAGGTTCGATCGTGGCGCTGGGCGCTGCGGATGAAGTCAACGGTTCGCACCGTGGTCATCATCAGTTCCTGGCCAAGGCGCTGGTGTACTTGATGCCCGAGGGGATCGATCCGCAAGCGCCGGTCAGCGCACCGATCCAGGACCTGCTGCAACGCACCCTGGCGGAAATCCTTGGCCTGGCCCAGGGCTTCTGCAAAGGCCGTGGCGGTTCGATGCACCTGCAGTGGGCCGAGGCGGGTGCCTTGGGTACCAACGCCATTGTCGGCGGCGGCGTACCGCTGGCCGCCGGTGCCGCCTGGGCCCATCGACATGCCAAGACCGACACCGTGGCGGTCACCTATTTCGGTGACGGCGCGGTCAATATCGGCTCGGTGCTGGAGACCATGAACCTGGCGGCGGCCTGGAAACTGCCGCTGTGTTTCTTTATCGAGAACAACCTGTACGCAGTCTCCACCACGGTTGACGAAGCGACGGCCGAACCGCGCCTGTCAGCACGTGGGCTGGGCTTCAATATCCCCAGCTGGAAGGTCGATGGCATGGACCCGCTGGCGGTTTACCTGGCCATGCAGCAGGCGCTGGCGCACATGCGTGCTGGCAATGGTCCGACGGTCATCGAGGCCGATGTGTACCGGTTCTTCCATCAAAATGGTCCGTTCCCCGGCAGCGCCTTCGGCTATCGCAGCAAGGAAGAAGAGCAGAGCTGGCGCGCCCGCGATCCGCTGGAGCGCCTGGCCCGGGAGATGAAAAAGCGCCAGTTGATTGACGATGCCGGCCTCGCCAACCTGCGCGAAACCATCAAGCTGGCAATGGCCCAGGCGGCGGCTGCACTGCTGGAGGCCGACCCTGCCGGGAAACCGGGCAAGCGGCGGATTCGTCCCGAATTATGGCCTTCTCCAGACTTTCGCGACGTCGGTATTCGCGGCGACCTCAGTGAGCTGGCCGACGCCCGCACCTGTGAGCAGTCGAGCTATCGCGGAAGTCTTGAGCAACGCAAGTTCATCGACGCGATCGCCGATGTGATGAACCGACGCATGGAAACCGATGACAGCATCGTCGTCATGGGCGAGGACGTGCACCGTCTCAAGGGCGGTACCAACGGCGCCACCCGTGGCCTGAAAGAGCGTTTTGCGCAGCGCGTCCTCGGCACCCCGATCAGCGAGAACGCCTTCTGCGGGCTCGGTGGCGGCATGGCCCTGGACGGCCGATTCAAACCGGTAGTGGAGTTCATGTACCCCGACTTCATGTGGGTTGCCGCCGACCAGGTGTTCAATCAGATCGGCAAGGCCCGGCACATGTTCGGTGGACAGAGTGACGTGCCGCTGGTGCTGCGCACCAAGATCGCCATGGGCACCGGCTACGGCTCGCAGCACTCCATGGACCCGGCCGGGATCTACGTGACCAATCCGGGCTGGCGTATCGTTGCGGCTTCCACGCCGTTCGACTACATCGGCCTGATGAATGCTGCGTTGGCCTGCAAGGACCCAGTGCTGGTGATCGAGCACGTCGACCTGTACAGCCATAGCGGCGAAGTGCCGGTGGATGATCTGGACTATCAGATTCCATTCGGCACCGCTGCCGTGCGCCGTGAAGGCCGCGACCTGACCATCCTCACCTACCTGAGCATGGTCGGGCACTCCCTGGAAGCGGTGGAGCAGACCGGTATCGATGCCGAAGTGATTGACCTGCGTTTCCTCGATCGTGCCAGCTTCGACTGGGCCACCGTCGAGGCCAGTATTCGCAAGACCAACAATGTGCTGATCGTCGAGCAGGGCGCCCGGGGCACTTCCTATGGTGGTTGGCTGGCAGACGAACTGCAGCGCCGTTGTTTCGACTGGCTCGACCAGCCGATCCAGCGCGTGACCGGCGGCGAAGGCTCGCCGAGTATTTCCAAAGTCCTGGAGCGCGCCGCTTGTGCCCGCACCGAGGAAGTGATTGAAGGCCTGCAACAGGTCATCCGTGAAAAAGGGGCACACCAATGAGTATGCAGATGCTGGTTCCAATGGAAGTGGGGATTTGCTGCGTCGATCTCCCGGCCCTCAGTCGTTTCTACCAGGACGTGCTGGGTTTTACATTTGTCGCCCAGGTGCAAGTGCCGGCGGCCGCCGCGCAACAGGTCGGCCTGAGCGAAGGCGGCTACAGCGTGGTGCGGCTACAGACTCCCTACGGCGAACGGATCAAGCTGCTGGCGCCGGAGCGCGCACCGACCCGGCAGGAGCCCGGCTTGATCCTCGACCGCCAGAATGCCAGTTACCTGACGTTCATTGTCGAAGACATCGCCAGCCTGGTGGCCGGCCTGAAAAGTGCCGGCGCGAGTTTTTTTGCCGGCGACGCGCCGATCCAGTTGCGTCCTGACGTCAAGGCGCTGTTCTGCCGCGACCCGGAAGGCAACGTGCTGGAGCTGGTGGAATACGCAGACATCGCCGCCTACCGTCCCGACCTGTCAAGCCTGCGGAGTGTCTGATGGCCAAGCTCTTACATATGCCCGAGGTGTCGGCCAACACGACTCACGCCGCGATCCAGAACTGGACCCTCAAGGAAGGCGACGCGATTAACGCCGGTGATTGCATCGCCGAGATCGAAACCGAAAAGGCCCTGGTCGAACTGGCGGCCGAAGAAGATGCGGTGCTGGGCAAGATCCTGGTCGAACCGGGGCGCGAAGTGGCAGTAGGTGCGCCGATCGGGGTGCTGTTTGCCCGCGGC
This sequence comes from Pseudomonas sp. IT-P176, assembly GCF_949767245.1. Taxonomy (NCBI): domain Bacteria; kingdom Pseudomonadati; phylum Pseudomonadota; class Gammaproteobacteria; order Pseudomonadales; family Pseudomonadaceae; genus Pseudomonas; species Pseudomonas sp. IT-P176. The sequence continues at coordinate 45,992 of NZ_CATKPN010000036.1, read as the reverse complement.
GAAACCGATGTCGATATCGCTGCGCTGTTGGCCAAGGCCGGTGCGCTGGCGGCGGCCAATGAGCCGGTGGTGGAGGAGGCGCCTGTGCGCCAGGCCCGCGCTGAGGTGTCGCCGCTGATTGATGCGCCCACCCCCGGGCGAGTCTTCGCCAGCCCTCTGGCTCGCCGCCTCGCAGCGGCCAAGGGCCTTGACCTGACGCGCCTCGAGGGCAGCGGACCGAACGGGCGTATCGTCAAGCGCGACGTTGAAGCGGCGACCGTTGTCGCTGCAGCGCCGATACCTGCGCCAACGCCGGTATCGACCAGCGATTTCGATGAAATCCCCCACAGCAGCATGCGCAAGACTATTGCCCGCCGTCTGGTGGAGAGCAAGGCCACGGTCCCGCACTTCTATCTTGAGCTGGAATGCCGGATGGAGTCCTTGCTGGCCTTGCGTGAGCAAATCAACCAGAGCGCCCCGAGGAAGATTTCGATCAACGACTTCATCGTCAAGGCGGTGGCTGTCGCGCTCAAGCAAGTCCCGGCGATGAACGTGACCTGGACCGATTCGGCGCTGCGCCGCTACCACCATGCGGATGTCTGCGTGGCGGTATCCACCGACAGCGGCCTGATCACGCCGGTGGTGCGTAATGCCGACAGCAAGGCCCTTTCGCAGATCAGCGCGGATGTCGCGCAGTTGGCTGGGCGCGCCCGCGACGGACGCCTGCGCCCCGAAGAATACCAGGGCGGCAGTTTCACCATCAGTAACCTGGGGATGTTCGGCGTCGAGCAGTTCAGCGCCATCATCAATCCACCCCAGGCGGCAATTCTGGCGGTGGGTGCGACGCAGCAAAAGCCGGTGGTTGAAAACGGTGAGCTGAAGGTCGGTGCGGTCCTGCGCTGCACCCTTTCGGTAGACCATCGCGCCGTCGATGGCGCGTTGGCGGCGCAGTGGCTCGCCGTGTTCAAGGGCCTGCTGGAAAACCCGCTGGGTATGCTGATCTGAGGGAGTTGCCATGAGCGAAATGAAATTTGATCTGATCGTCGTGGGTGGCGGCCCAGGCGGCTACGTGGCGGCCATCCGCGCCAGCCAGCTCGGCCTGCGCACGGCGTTGGTAGAAAAGGCGCAACTGGGTGGGGTTTGCCTGAACTGGGGCTGCATTCCGACCAAGGCCCTGTTGCGCAGCGCCGACGTGCTGCGCCTGATCGGTCGCGCGAGCAGTTTTGGTCTCGAGGTCGGGCCGGCCAGGCCGGACCTGCAGGCCATCGTCAAGCGCTCGCGCGATGTGGCTGCCCAGTTACATCGCGGCGTCAGCGGGTTGATGAAAAAACACCGCGTCCAGGTGTTCAATGGGCATGCACGGCTGGAGGGTCCGCAGCGGCTGAAAGTGAGCGGGGAACAGGGCGATCTGAACCTGACTGCGCCGCACATTATCCTGGCAACCGGTGCCCGCGCCCGGGTGCTGCCGGGCATGGAGCCGGACGGCAAGCATTTCTGGACCTACCGCCAGGCACTGGTGCCGGACAGCGTACCCAAGCGATTGGTGATCGTTGGTGGCGGTGCGATCGGCATCGAGTTCGCCAGCTTCTATCACGCACTTGGCGCTCAGGTCAGCGTGGTGGAAATGGCTGATCGAATCCTGCCGATCGAGGACCAGGACATCAGCGCCTATGTGGCACAGTCCCTCACGCGCGACGGAATCCGCCTGTACACCGGCTGTGCGCTGCAAGGCAGCCAGGTGGAGGAGGGTGTGGTGCAGTTGCGCCTGGAAGGCAACAGCAACGAGAGGCTACAGGCCGATGTGGTGCTGGTGGCCGCGGGCATTGTCGGTAATGTCGAGGACCTCGGGTTAGAGGGCACCGCAGTCAAGGTGCAGCACACCCATGTGCTGGTGGATGAGTTCTGCCGCACGGGCGAGCCCGGGGTCTACGCCATTGGTGATCTGGCGGGGGCTCCATGGCTGGCGCACAAGGCCAGCCACGAAGCCGTTATCTGTGTCGAAAAGATCGCCGGCCTCAACCCCCATCCATTGGATCCGCGCAGCGTGCCGGCCTGCACCTACAGCCACCCGCAAGTCGCCAGCGTTGGCTACACCGAAGCCCAGGCGCGCAGTGCCGGTAAGACGCTCAAGGTCGGCAAATTTCCCTTCGGCGCCAACGGCAAGGCGATCGCCATGGGCGCCACCGAGGGTTTCGTCAAGGTGGTGTTCGACGCGCACAGCGGCGAGTTGCTGGGCGCGCACATGGTCGGCGAGGAGGTCACCGAGATGATCCAGGGCTACACCATTGCGCGGGGCCTGGAGACGACCGAGGCCGAACTGATCGACAGCATCCTGCCGCACCCGACGATGTCTGAAGCCATGCATGAAGCGGTGCTGGCAGCCTATGAGCGGGCGCTGCACGGCTGAGTGTCGCTAGGCTGTGGCTAAGTTCGATTTTGTTCTCGTTAAGTATTTTCCGACTCGCATCATCGGCCGTTCAATGTATGAATACGTGACGTGTGAAAAGACAACCGTTAACACGGTCGATGCGGCGATGGCTAAAACCACTGTGCTGGTTGAACTCATGCTGAGCGTATTGATTATGGCGAGGGTTAAAAATACAAAAATCATGTGATTTACGTAGATCGAATAGGAGATTTTTCCAAGGTAGGAGGCTGCTGTGCTGTTGAGAACGGCTGATAAGACTCCTTGCATGCTGTTCTTTTCAGGAGGCAGCGCGCAGTAAGATGAGGCAGCCCAGATTAACAGCGCAGCTGTATATTCCTGCATGAAGGGCAGTGCCAGCAGCGGTGGAAGCACTGATAGGATCTTTGATTTTTCGCTGTATTTGCTCAGGTAGGCTGTCGCAATCCCCACGGCAAAAAGCGATAGATATTGTCCGATGTATCCGCCACCCATGCTGCTGTTGAGTGAAATCATCAACATGATCAGTGCACAAAGCGCTGGCAGTTTGAGCAATCTTTTGGGTGCTCCCATGAGCAAATAGACGGCGGGAGCCAACACGTAAAATTGCCACTCTACCGACACGCTCCATGCTTGCCCCACCAAGGTGTACGCCGAGTTAGCCAGGAGACTGTCGGGAATCAGCCCCTGGATAAGTAATAGGTGGGCCGCTAAATGTTCACTCAAGTTACTTGTTGCACTATCAATCAGTGCGATTCTGGCGGCGGTCATTGGCGCAACGGGGGAGGTTAACAACACTTCGCGAGCAAAGGGCAGCATAAACACGGATATTGCCAGTGCTAGCAAGTACGCGGGAAACAGTCGAAAAGCTCTGTGTATGAGAAATGTTCGATAGCTGGGTTGTTCCCTGTCTAGCAGGCTGAATATGACAAACCCGCTTAATATGATGAACACTTGTACCGGTACTGTGTTCCAGAGACTGGCACTGGGTAGAGCGTGGCTTTCTGAAAGCCCGGACATCATATGCCCAACCACAACCCACAGCGCTAGGATCCCTCGAAGGCCTTCGAACTCTGAAACGAAGCCTCTGTTTCGCGTCTCGTTGATTTTTGTGCTCATCTAACAAGTCCACGCTTGATGTTTTCATTGGCTCGGTGCATAGCCGCCGAGTCTAACCGATGCCCGGCCCTGTGGGCGAACGGTCGTCCGTGCGCGTCATCAGTGCCGAGGGTATCAAGCCTGCAGACAGGCGATTTCAGCGATGCATGGGGATCACGTTGAGGGATCGCCGAATCAGGTCTATGCTTTTTTCTGGTTAAAAAGCACGTACAGACAGGTTGCGACGGGAAGGCTTCTGGATCCACGGTTAGACGGGAGCCCATTTGCATGCAGATCCGCGCTATGCGCTAGGAGCCACTCACGTCTATGAAACCCACGCTCGCAACGAAAGTACGCTCGGTCGGAACTGATTTTGACTCTCCATTTGTCATTGAAAATACCCTCGATGAGGTCGCGCAACGTGTCGCCGCGCAAGGCCTGAGTCTGGGGGTTGGGGACGGAGGGTTACATTTCGATAGTCGTCGTTTTGCGGTAACTGTCGAGTACATGAAGACCTATGGATTACATCAAGGGTATTGCCTTGAAATCGGTAGTCTTGAATACCTTAGCTCTCGTGTGATCTGGTCTTTTTTTCCAGAAGCCACTGTACGAGGCACTTCCCATGACCTGCGCAAAGATCCAATCCCCTATGCCGATAATTCTATTGATCATGTGATCTGCACAGAAGTCATCGAACATATTTCAGATATAAATTACGAGCAGGCAACCACCTTGGATGGCGTATTTTTTTTCCTTGGTGAAGTGCATCGAGTACTGAGAGTGGGTGGCAGGGCGCTGATTTCTACTCCCAACGCCAGCAGTTTGTGGGCGCTCCAACAAGCGCTGGTGAAAAATGCCCCGCTGATGTATGACTGGCATTTCCGCGAATTTACCCTCAGCGAGATGCAGCAAATCGTAGAGCATGCAGGTTTTAAAATAGTTGCTCACAATACTGAATTCGTCTGGCATCTCTGGGATTTCACCCCACTCGAAAATTTTCTCGCTAGCTCAGGTTATGATCTTTCCGGGCGCGGCGATGACCAGTTCATTGTCATTGAAAAAGTCTCGGCTCCAGTCAAAAAGCCCCATCACTTGATGCTCCCTACCAAGGAACAGTGGAAAGAGCGCGGTGTGCGCCTGTTAAGAAATAATCTAAAACGCACATTTTATAACTTTAAGCTTTGGCTGAAAGTCAAGGTGAAGACACTGCTTCGATAGCGGATTGCTGGTCAGGTTTTTCTACCTGTCACCAGGCCAGAAGCCCCGAGAAAGTAAAACACCCCACCGGCAACCACAAACCCCCCAAGCATGTAGAAGATAAAGTGCGCAGGCTGGCTCGCCAGGACCATACCGCACAGCACCGGCCCCAGTGCCGCGCCGAGGTTGCTGAGGTTTTGTGCGCCGTAGTACAGGCCCCGAAGAGGGGCTGGGGCAATGTGGTCGATGAACATGTATTCGGCGGGGAACACGATGATTTCGCCGAGGGTGAAAATGGCCATGGACAGCACCCAGAGCATGACGCTGGTCGAGAGGGCAAACCCGCCCAACCCCAGCAGGAACATGCTCAAGCCCGCCGCCAGCCAGAGGTTCAGCTGGCGCTGGGAGATCCTCCGGCCGATCAGGTATTGCAGGCTGATCACCATGACGGCATTGGTCGTGACCAGGGCGCTGATGACCTGATAAGCGAACTCGGGCGTGGTCGTGACCACCAGGTACTGCGAGAGGTAGGCCGTGAACTGACCAAAGACCACGGCACTGAGCAGCCCGCCCAGGGTGAAGCAGACCAGTCGCCGGTCCTTGAGCAGCAGTTTGCCCGTCGCCAGAAATGCGCCGGGCGCACGGGTCGTATCAAGCACCTGCAGCGCTCTGTCGCCCCACCGCCAATAGACTCCGAAGAAGCCTGCGCCGAGCCCCGCGGACAACAGGAAAGGCAAGCTGATATCCAGCCGGGCCATCCCGGCGCCCAGCAATGGGCCGACGGCGTAACCGATATTGCTCAGGGTGTACTTGATCGAAAACACCCGGCTGCGCTCGCCTGGTGCGAGCAGGCGGCCGAACCCGGATTTGACCGCGATATCGATTACCGCAAATGCCAGGTTGATCACCACCAGGCAGAGGTAGAACAGCCACAGGTTGCGCGCCAGGAACGTGCCGAGAAAACCCAGGGCAAACACCGCGCTGCAAACCAGGATCAGTCGGTGGCTGCACACTCTGTCCACCAGGAAGCCGCCGTAGAGGCTCAACAGCGACCCGACGATCAGGCTGCTGCCAATCACCAGTCCGACATTCGCCACACTCAAGCCGAAGTTGGCGCTCAAGTAGATCACTAGATAGGGCAGGGTGACTGCCCGCGCCAGGGTCAAGACCAGGGAGGCACTGAGCAGTAGTTGTACTGTGCGTGGATAATTTTTCAGGGTGGCAAGCATCCGTTCCTCATCGTTCAACGGGGTGGATTCAGCAGCGTTGTCAGGCGCGGGGCATTGATAGATACGCTGGAATCCAGCTTACTGGGGAATGCTGTTCGGATTGGTGATGGTTTTTCCACTGCTACCGGAATCTGATTCATTAATGTGGGACGTGTATGTTTTCTTCAGAACGCTTGAAGGGCATCGATGTGTTTGTCTGTGTCGCGGACGCTGGCAGTTTCCGGGTTGCCGCCGAGCGGATGCACCTGACGGCCTCGGCCATCAGCAAAAGCATCGCCCGCCTTGAGGCGCGGCTGGGGGCGCGGTTGTTCCAGCGCACGACGCGACGCCTGGCATTGACTGATGCGGGGATGACGTTCTATCGCACCTGTAGCGGGGTGCTGGCCAATCTGGAAGAGGCAGAGCTGGCGCTGCATAGCGAAACCACTGAGCTTCAGGGGCGGGTTCGGCTGGACCTTCCCGGTGCCTTCGGCCGGGCCCAGGCACTGCCACTGATACTGCAGTTTGCCCAGGAGCATCCGCGGCTGCTGCCGCATATTTCATTTTCCGACCGTTACAGCGACCCGATTGCCGAAGGTGTCGACATTGTGGTGCGCATTGGGGGCGCGGACATCTGGCCCGATACCCTGGGGCATCGCTACCTGGGCCGTGAGTGGCATGTCTTCTGCGCGTCACCCGCGTACTTGAGCCAGCATGGCACGCCCGTGTCCGAGGACGATCTGCAGCATCACCAGTGCATCGCCTACGGCTGGGTCGATGGCAACGTCAGCCCGTGGAGCTTTGCCGGCACCCGCGCCGGGGAAACCGAGCGCCGGCAGGTGCCTGCCACGCTGGTGGTGGGGGATGGCGAAGGATTGTTGGTCGCGGTACTGGCGGGGGGTGGAATTGCGCAACTACCGACGTGGTTGATCCAGCAGCACCTGGAAGCGGGGACCCTGGTCGAAGTGCTCCCTCGGTTGGCAACCGACGGCCAGGCGATCAACCTGGTCTGGCAAAAAAGCCGCCAGGCACTTCCCCGCATCAGTGCCTTGCTGGAGGTCCTCGCCACAGGCCTGAAGCCGTCCAGTGGCAACGGCGTGTGAGGCGGTCTGGCTGGGAACACCCCGTAGCAGCTGCCGAAGGCTGCGTTCGAGGACACAGTCCTCGCCTAGGGAGGGCACAATAAATTGCCGCAGGCGAGCTAACGCTCGGCCTGTTGCAACGTTTACTCAAGGCCTGCCGAGCTGCCACTGCGTTCGACCATCGCGACGATGGTTGCAAACAGTTCGTCTTGCGCCTCGGTAGACGTGATTTCAGCCGTCGTGGCGGCGTGGGAGAGCGCCTCGGCGGCACCGAGCATCGCTCGCAGGCCGGCGGCTGCAATCTGCCCACCCTTGGCGAAAGGGACGAGGGCGCTGCGGCATTTCTCGATGAAGATCGCCTGGTACTCAGCCTTGATTTTTTCCAGCTCCGGCGAGCTCGCCAGCGCTGCGATCACCCCTGGTATCTCGTTGCCCTGTAGCAAGACGCACTCGACATAGGAGCTGGCGATTACACTCGCCCGACTGGCCAGGGTCGGTTCGCTAGCCTCGAGCGCCGCATCCATCAGTGCCGTTTGGCGTCCGTCGAAATCCTGATAGAGCGCCGCCAGCAGCCCCGGCCGGGTGATGAAATGGTCATAGACCACGGGTTTGGTGACTCCGGCTGCTTCGGCCAGGCGTCCCAGGGTCAAGGCCTCGGTGCCTTCCTCCCGGACCAGTTGCCAGGCGACATCCAATAACTGACGCAGACGGTCTTCGCGAGACAGGCGGCGGCGCGCTGGGGCGGTGGGATCTGACTGAGGCGGTTGGCGACTTGACATGCTTATATACCAAACGTAACTTAGTGGCGTTAACTTACTAAAAGTATATAGCTCTCGTCCTCACCCGTCAGCAGGAGTTTTGCCATGCATGCACTCATCGTGGTCGCTCATCATGATCCCCGCTCGCTGAGCCAGAGTATCGCGGCGCAGATCGCCCAGGGCCTGGCCGATACTGGCAACACATTGGAAGTCGCTGACCTGTGGGCGGAAGGTTTCGACCCCAGGTTTGGCGCTGCCGATTTTGCCGTGCATCACCGCCAAGCCCCGGCGCCTGCCGAGGTGGCGGCCGAGCAGGCGCGGATCGACCGCGCCGATGGCTTGGTGCTGGTGTATCCGGTGTTCTGGTGGTCGATGCCGGCGCTGCTCAAGGGCTGGATCGATCGAGTGTTCAGCAATGGCTGGGCGTTCGATTTCACCGCCGATGCGCCACTGCTGAAAAAACTCCAGCACCTGCAGGTGCACCTGATTGGGGTCGGTGGCGCGGACCGCGGCACCTACGAACGGCACGGCTATGGGCTGGCGATGAAGACCCAGATAGATCACGGGATCTTCGATTACTGCGGGGCCCAGGTCATGACGTCTGAGTTACTGCTGGAGTCGGAAACCCAAGACCCGCGAGCGCATCTGCAACTGGCGCGGCAGTTGGGGCGCAGTCTGTCCAGTGCAACGATCGCCGATCGCGCAGTGCGGGCTCCCGGCCCGGTCGCGCTCAAGGAATCGCATAGACCTTGAACAGCTTTTTCGCCGTCTCGCCGACACCGCCCAGGTGCTTGGCGTAGGCCTGTTCGATCTCGCCCGAGCGATACATCTCACTGAAGACGGTGTCCACCAGCAGGCGCAAATCTTCATCCTCGCGCGCCAGCGCCATGGCCGTCGGCGAGTACTCGAACACTCGATCCAGCAGGACCAGGTTGGCGGCGGGTTGATTAGCGAGCAGGTTGCTCAGCAGCATGCGTTCGGCGAAGAAGGCATCGGCCTGGCCTTCGGCGACCAGCTTGAGGCCCGCCGCGGTGTCCGGCACGGTGACCAGGCTGGACACCACGCCCAGCAATTGCATTTGCTGGCGGATCCAGGCTTCGGTGATGCCGCCGGCGGTAGTGGCGTAGGTCTGGTTGGACAGCCCATGATTGACGGTCGCGCGCCAGGTCGGTCCGGTCCGAGCGACCTTGCCCTCCAGCACATTGAGCAGCGATTCGGATGCATCCTGGCGCACCACGACCGACAGGCCCGCGGTGTAGATCGGGATCGAGTAGCTCACCCGCTGGCGCCGCGCCAGGGTCGGTGGCGTCGGCGTACAGAGGATATCGACCTTGCCTGAGCTGACGGCCAGCATCTCGTCGTCGTTGGCCACCGGTTGGTAGCGCACCTGCAACGTTGGTAATCCCAGCTCGTTCTTGAGCTTGTCGGCGACTTTCAGGCACAGGTCGATGGCATAGCCGTTGGCGTTGTCGCCAGTCTGGACGCTAAAGGGGGCGAAATTCGCCAGGTAACCGAGGGTCAAGGTATGGCTCGCCCGCACGCGCTCCAGGGTACTGGCGCTGGCGATCATCGGCGCCATTGCCAGCAGGCAGGTAAAGAGCAGGTGGGTAGTTCTGGTGCGTTGTTGATTCATCGTCTGGCCCCGCAGTCGGCTGTCTGTGCGATCGGCAAATCAGTGCTAGGGATTACCGGTCCCGGTCCCGCTCGGGGCGGGTGCCTGGATGTCGACAAACCGCTTGGAGAGGAAACCGTAGAGCAAGTAACCGAATGCCAGGACAATCAGGCCGCCGAACACCGCATCCTTGCCGCAGGCATACAGGGCGTACAACGAGTAAGCCACGGCGATCAGCAACAGCAGGGTGTTGCGGGTGTAGATCGCCGTGCTGACCCGGGCTTTGTACATCATCACCATCAGCCCGGTGGCAGCTGTCACGTAGGGAATCAGGTTGGTCACCGCCGCCAGGCTCACCAGTTTGGCGAACTGGGCGCTGGCATTGGGCGAAATGGTCGACAGCGCCATCAAGGTCTGCAATACGCCGCACACCAGCATGCCGATGATGGGGGCATCCTGCGCACTGACCTTGCTGAAGAATTTCGGGAACATCCCTTGGTCAGCGGTCATCTTTGCGGTTTGCGCCAGGGTGAACTGCCAGCCCAGCAGTGAACCGACACACGCCATCACGGCCAGCGCCATGACGATGTTACCCACCATGGGGTTGAACATATGGGCATAGACGAGCGCGAAGGGCGCGGTCGAGTTGGCCAGTTCAGCGTTGGGGATCATGCCTTGGATCACCGTCGTCGACAGCACATAGACCACGGCCGCACCGAGGGTGCCGAACAGGCAGGCCAGAGGTACGTTGCGCTTGGGGTTCTCCACCGCATCGCTGGCCTGGGCCGCCGACTCCATGCCAAGAAACGCCCACAGGGTCAGGGGAATGGCCTTGCTGATGGCTTCGGAGATCGGCAGCTCATTGGGGTTCCAGGCGGCAATCAGCACCTCGGGCTTGAACCAGAACCAGCCGATGATACTCAAGCCGGCCACCGGGACAATCACCCCCCAGACGGTCAGCGCCCCGATCTTGCCGGTGATTCGCGGGCCACCGAAGTTGGCCACGGTGGTCAACCAGAGCAGGCCGACTGTACCGACGAACAGAGGAATGGCGCCACTGCCCAGCCAGGGCAAGAACGCGGTCATGTAGCCCACCGCAGAGATGGCGACGGCCACATTGGCGATGCCCAGCGAGAGAAAGTACAGGTACGAACAGAGAAAGAAGCCCGATTTGGCGTGGGCCTCCTCGGTGTAGGCGGACAACCCGCCAGAACGCATGCAATAGATGCCGCACTGGGAAAAACAATAGGCGATGGCCATGGAACCGATGGCTGTGACGATCCAGGACAGCAACGAGACGGCCCCCAGTTGGGCCATGCTCGTCGGCAGCAGGATGATGCCCGACCCCATCATATTCACCGTCACCAGCGTGGTGAGCCCGGTGAGGCTCATTTTTTTGCTTGAGTCGGCCATCAACCACTCCTCGATCCACATTGCCCCCGGCAGGTGAAATCAGCGTAGCAGCGAGATTGGAAAAGCTATTGAGTACCTGCGGGTCTTTTAGTCCTGGCGCTGGGCAATCAACAGCAGCGACTGCGGCACCGGGCTCTGTGGGTGCTGCGGTTCCTGCAGGGCGCTCAGGCGCAAACCAGCCATGTCCAGGGCGTTGAGCCAACTGGACAAGGTGCGCATGTACCACGGCATCGGTTGCCAGTCGCCCTTGAACCCGGCGAAGGTTTCTTCGCGCCAGCCGTCCTGATATTCGCCCGCCGCCGCTGTCCAGGGGTGCAGGGTCTGGATCAGCAGGGCGCCGCCCGGAGCGAGCAGGGCGTGCAGGGCGGCGAGCAGGGGGATGATGTCCTGGTGCAGCAGGGCGAAGTTGGCGCAGATCAGCGGGTACTGGTTCCCGATGTCGACCCGGGACTCGACCAGCGCCTCGTAGCTGGCCAGGTGTACGGGCGCCGAGCCTGCTGCCCGCGCGGCCTCCACCAGGGTTGGCGCGCCATCCACGCCGACCGCCTCGATCCCGCGTTTGCTCAGCTCACGCAACAGCCAGCCCTCGCCGCAACCGAGGTCGAGCACGCGTTCGGGCTGGCGCCCCAGCACCGCCAGCAGGATCGCCTGGTCGGTGACCTGCCGACGGCTTTCAATGCTGCCGCTGCGCACGGCCTCGATCCAGGATGAGGCGTTATGGTGCCAGCTTTGCAGCAGGGCGGATTCGGCAGTGGGCATCTCGACCTCCAGGCCTTTGACAGGCAGCGCGAACAATTTTTCACACTACACTGAATCTGGATCGGGCCCCAGAGGCTGGCGTTATCCATGTTCTGGCCTAGGTATTTTGCACAACGCGCAGCAGATCGAATTAACAGTGATGAGGATCAGTGCATGGCCAACACCGACCACGCAAAGTGCGCCCGGGTCCTGGACCCCGTCGAACGAGTCACCGAAGTTATCTTCGGCCTGCTCATGGCAATGACCTTCACCGGCACTATCAGCGTCGCTACCGGCGGCCAGGAGGAAGAGCGCACGATGATGATCGCCGCGTTGGGATGCAACCTGGCCTGGGGCCTGGCCGATGCGGTGATGTATCTGCTGCGTAGCCTGATCGAACACAGCCGCAAGCGCTCCTTGCTCGACAGCCTGCGTGGCGGGGCGGACCCGGCTGCCGGGCGAGCGTTGATCGCGCAGGCATTGCCTGGGCGCCTGGTGGCCGCGGCCGGTACTGAGGAGCTGGAGGCGTTGCGCCAACGCTTGCTCCAGCACGCGACGACGGCGGTGCAGCCGCGCCTGGGCTGGGATGACTTCAAGGGGGCTGCCGGGGTTTTCCTGCTGGTGGTGTTGTCGACATTTCCGCTCGTGGTGCCGTTCCTGCTGCTCGACCAGACGGCGCTGGCGGTACGTCTGTCCAACTTGATCGGGCTGCTGGTGCTGTTCATTGCCGGTTGGGTACTGGCCAAGTATGCCGGTGGCAAACCCTGGCAAGGCGCCCTGACCACAGCCACCACCGGTGCTGCGCTGATTGCCGCGATCATCGCCCTCGGCGGCTGAGCGCCGCGCTGCGTACCTGGGCATCTGGGTGATAGCCAGTCCTGTTGCACGTTGATTTTTCCATTCGCTCTACAGTAGAAGGCCACCACCCCATGAGCCAGACGGATCCCTTGTCTCCCGCCCCGGAACCGGGACGCATCGCCCATCGCCAGTCCAGCGACAGCCAGCCGGGCTGGGCCCGCTGGCTCCCCGGCCTGCAAACGCTGCGGCAGTACCAGCTCGCCTGGTTGCGTCACGACATTGTCGCCGGGCTGGTGCTGACCACCATGCTGGTTCCCGTGGGCATTGCCTATGCGGTGGCGTCGGGCGTCCCCGGTATCTATGGGCTCTACGCGACCATCGTTCCGCTGCTGGCCTATGCCTTGTTCGGCCCCAGCCGGATCCTGGTGCTGGGGCCGGACTCTTCCCTGGCCGCGGTGATCCTCGCCGTGGTCCTGCCCCTGTCCGGTGGCGATCCGCAACGGGCCATCGCCCTGGCAGGAATGATGGCGCTCGTCTCCGGAACCGTGTGCATCCTGGCGGGTATCGCGCGCCTGGGATTCATCACCGAACTGCTGTCCAAACCGATTCGTTATGGCTACATGAACGGGATCGCCGTGACCGTACTGATCAGCCAGTTGCCCAAGCTGTTCGGGTTCTCGATCGACTCCGATGGCCCGCTGCGTAACCTGTGGTCGATCGCCACCGGGGTGCTGGACGGCAGGAGCAACTGGACCACCTTTGCCGTGGGCGCTGCCACCCTGGCAGTGATCCTGCTGCTCAAGGGCAGCAAACGTGTGCCAGGCATCCTCATCGCCGTAGCCGGCGCGACAATCGCCGTGGGGGTGCTGGACCTTGGCGCGCGGGCCGGGGTGGCGGTGCTGGGCTCGCTGCCGCAAGGGTTGCCGGCATTTGCGCTGCCGTGGATCACCCGTGCCGATATTGTCCCGGTGCTGATCGGCGGTTGTGCCGTGGCCCTGGTGTCGTTCGCCGACACCAGCGTGTTGTCACGGGTCTATGCGGCGCGGACCCGCACTTATGTCGACCCGAACCAGGAAATGGCGGGGTTGGGTTTTGCCAATCTGGCCGCCGGGTTTTTCCAGGGGTTTCCCATTAGCAGCAGCTCTTCGCGCACCCCGGTAGCCGAAGCTGCCGGGGCCAAGACCCAACTCACCGGGGTGGTCGGTGCGCTGGCGGTGGCCGGGTTGTTGATGGTCGCGCCGAACCTGTTGCAGGACCTGCCCAGCAGTGCCCTGGCCGCCGTGGTAATTGCCTCCGCCATCGGCCTGATCGAGGTCAGTGACCTGCGCCGGATTTATCGTATCCAGCGCTGGGAGTTCTGGTTGTCGATCGTCTGCACCATCGGTGTCGCCGTATTGGGTGCGATCGAGGGCATCGGCCTGGCCATCGTGATCGCCATCATCGAGTTCCTGTGGGATGCCTGGCGCCCTTATTCCGCGGTGCTCGGGCAAGCTGCCGGGGTCAAGGGTTACCACGACCTGCAGCGTTACCCCAACGCGAGCCTGATCCCGGGGCTGGTGCTGTTTCGCTGGGATGCGCCGTTGTTTTTTGCCAATGGCGAGCTGTTCAACGACCGCGTGCTGCAAGCCGTAACAGCCTCGCCAACGCCGGTGCGCTGGCTGGTGGTTGCGGCGGAGCCAGTGACCAGTGTCGACGTGACGTCCGCCGACATGCTGGCCGAACTGTACGACACCCTGCATGCGGCAGGAATCAGATTGTGCGTGGCTGAGATGAAGGACCCGGTCAAGGACAAGCTCAAGCGCTTCGGACTGTTCGACCGGCTTGGTGAAGCGGCGTTCTTTGCAACCATCGACGACGCCGTCGACAGCTACCTGGCGCTCGCGGGGCAAGATCAGCGCTGAACACTTGGCTGCCGTTAATGGCTACATGCGGTGCATGCGCGGCTGGATCTGTTGGCGGGGCACAATCGCCGAGCCGGATCGATTGTTGCCCCCGTCCAGGGTGGCCGGGTTCTGTGGGGTGGCGGGGTCGGTACTGCTCTGGTCGTGGCAGGACGCGCCGCTGAGACAGATCGCGGCAGCGAGCAGGACAATCGGGCTCAATGACTTGAACATGCTTATCTCCGACGTTTGGCGGCCAGGCAAGAGGAGCCGGCACCCCGTACCTTGAGCGTAGTCGATTGCATCGCCGGCCAGGTCCGGGTCGACCAAGTGCCGAGACCGCCCCGTGACAGCACTAGGGCTTTGCCCGCATCTACAGTTACCATTGGCTTTTTCGCAACGCAGCAGACACCTGCCTGGTGCAGCTATTCGAGTGGATCGAACGTGATGGAGCGACGGCAATTCAGCGGTGGCATGAAGGGCAAGAATCTTCGGTACCTGAAGGAAACCCCCAACGCCATGCCGGCAACGGTTCGTACCGGGTTTGTGCTGCTCGAGCATTTCTCCTTGCCGGCATTCACCCAGGCGCTGGATACCCTGATCACCGCCAACCTGCTGCGCCCTGGGTTGTTCACCACCCGCACGTTCGGCCTGGGTGAGTCTGAGGTGATCAGTGACTTGGGGCTGGTCATTCGCCCGGATGCGCGTCTTGATGCGGGTGCGCTCAACGACCTCGACCTGCTGGTGATTTGTGGCGGTTACCGCACCGAACTCAAGGTCAGCGATGAGTTCATCGGCTTGCTCAAGACCGCAGCCGAACGGGGCACCCACCTCGCCGGACTGTGGAATGGTGCCTGGTTCCTGGGCAGGGCGGGCTTGCTGGACGGCTATCGTTGCGCGATTCACCCCGAACACCGTCCCGCGCTCACGGAAATCGCCCGGGCCACCCACGTCAGCAGTGAGCCCTACGTGATCGATCGTGACCGGCTCACCGCGTCCAGCCCTTCGGGGGCCTTCCACATGGCGCTGGACTGGATCAAGGGCCTGCACGACAAAGCCCTGGTCGAGGGCGTCGAGGACATCCTGGCGTTCGAGGAGTCGCGCTACCGACGCATCAAGCCAACGGAAAACGTCTGCCTCAGCGCGCCCTTGCGCGAAGTGGTGAAGCTCATGGATGCCAACCTCGAAGAGCCGCTGGAACTCGAGCAACTGGCGGTCTATGCCGGGCGTTCGCGGCGCCAGCTCGAGCGCTTGTTCAAGGAACAATTGGGCACCACGCCGCAACGTTATTACCTGGAACTGCGCATAACCGAAGCCCGTCGCTTGCTGCAGCACACCGAACTGTCCCAGGTGGACGTCCTGGTAGCGTGCGGGTTTGTCTCGCCGAGCCATTTCAGCAAGTGCTATAGCGCATACTTCGGCTATCGGCCGTCCAAGGAGACGCGCCTGGTCAAGTAAGGCGAACGTCGTGAGCGGCAGTTAAAACACGATGCCCAGTTTTGCCCCGTATTCATTCCTGATCTGCTTGTCGTAATGAGTGAAGTCAAACTGACCCTCAGGGTCATAGTTGAAACGGTTGTAGTACAGGCTGGCGATAATCGGCAAGCTGCCTTGCTGGTTGAACAGCAGGCTTAATTCAACATAGGGGTCGGTACTGTCCTGCAAGTCCAGGGTCTGATTGGAAACGCCCTGGATATCCAGTTGCGCTTCGCCCTGAAGGGATCTTCGCGCGCCGGCTTCAAGGCGCAGGACAGCAGTATCGAACTGATGGTTATAGCCAATCGCAACTTTGGCGAAGGGGCTGCGATTGGTCAGTTCAATATCGTATTTGTTATAGCCCGGATCAAATCGATTCCATTTGTAGCCAGCGCCAACCAGCAGGTCGAGAAAGTTGTTGGCATCCAGCGCCAGGCGCCAGCCCAGATCCAGGTCGGCCTGCAGGTCTTTGACTCGCTGCCCCTGTTTTTCCGAGTACTGGCCACTGATTTCGGCCTGAAACACCAGGCCGGCATGGCCGGTCAGCTTGTTGCCGTAGTTGAGGAACACTCCGCCTTCGGGCATGCGCTCGATGTCGTTGCTTTGCCCTTTGAACTCCAGTTCGCTGTAACTCCCGAGCAAGCCCACTGCAAAAACTGGCTCGGTACTTACGGCCGCAGTGGAGTTGGGCGCAGCAGTTGCCGCGATAACTGCGCAGGCAACAACAAGCATATTTATTGTTTTCATAAGAACTCCAGCAGCGCGCCGCAGGTCCGTTATGGATTGCTCTTATGACGAATGTAGTTGTTTTGTTGGTGGTCATTTGTGGCGCGGAAGCGACTGGCGACGAATGGTTGGTTATATATGGATCCAAGTTGTCGAAGTATGCGTATTTGTTGGGTTTTGTGTTTTTAATTATTTTTCAGGGTGTTCGATTATGCGGATTGTAGTTGCGGATGATTTTCGTTAGTTGGACTTTTAATTGGCGTCAAAATTTAAAATTGGATGTTTTCAAGTAACGTTTTTGAACACTTTGTTTATCAGGTCGAATACGTTACTTTTTACCGCGCTGTTCAAGTCGACCCAGGCCAGTCCAGTGGTGGCGCGGTAGTCGCCCAATTCCAGAGGACGGGACAGCACATTCGCCGGCAGTGCGCGTCCGGCATTGGCGGGCAACAGGCCGACGCCGAGTCCGGCGGAAACCAGGGCCAGCATGGTGGTGAACTCGCCCAGTTCGGCACTGATCTGCAGCTGGATGCCGTGGCTGGCCAGCGCTTGCATCAGGCCATCGTAAAAGCCGGGGGCGTAGCGTCTGGCGAGGATGTACACCGGCACCCCGGCAAGAGATGCCGGCGCCAGGCTGGCGCGTGTGGCCAGGGGATGGTCGCTGGGGAAGGCCAGCATCACGGTCTCGCGCAGCACTTCGAGGGTCTGGATCCCGGGAATCACCGCCGGCAAGCGCATCAGGCCAAAGTCCAGCTGGCCGCTTTTCAGGGCCGTGGCTTGCTCAGGTCCAGACATGTCCTTGAGTTCCAGTTCGATCCGCGGGAATTGCTCATGCAGCGAGCGCACCAGGGTGGGCAACAGCTGCGGCAGTACCGAGGAGACGAAACCCAGGCGCACCCGGCCGATTTCCCCGCGCCCCGACGCCTTCGCCACATCCACGGCGTGAGCCGCCTGATGCAGGGTCGCCAGCGCTTCCGGGAGGAATATCGCGCCGACCTCGGTCAGCGCCACCGAGTGGCGATTGCGCTCGAACAGGCGCACCCCGAGCTCATCCTCGAGCAACTTGATCTGCATGCTCAAGGCTGGCTGCACGATGGACAGCCGTTGCGCGGCGCGGCCGAAATGCAGCTCCTGGGCCAGGGTCACGAATGAGCGCAGTAGCTTGATTTCCATGCAGGGACTCCGGGAAGGCGGGCGCCAAAGAGGTTGATCATAGAATTTGATCACCAGATCAGCAATCACCATTGGACGCTGTGGGTGGGCTGCGGTGAACTGCTGCCAAGGCCGTTCGACAACAAAGGGCCATTGACGGAGAACAGTATGGGATTCACCAGCGACAGCTTTCGACTGGACGGGCGCAGGGCGCTGATCACCGGTTCAGGCAAGGGCATTGGCCTGGAACTGGCCCGGGGTCTGGGTGCTGCGGGCGCCAGGGTGGTGATCAATGATCGCAATGCTGACAAGGCACGCTTGGTTGCCAGCCAACTGCGAGAGGAAGGGATCGAGGCCGAATTTGCCGTGTTCGACGTCACCGATCGGGTCCAGCTCCTGGAGGCGATCAACCACCTCGAAGCGAACAGCGGGGCCATCGATATCCTGGTCAACAACGCCGGGATCCAGCGCCGTGCACCGCTGGAGGATTTCGACCCCAACGACTGGCACGAGCTGATGCGGGTCAACCTGGACGGGGTGTTCCATGTCTCCCAGGCCGTCGCCCGGCACATGATTGCCCGCGGTCGCGGCAAGATCATCAACATCTGCTCGGTGCAGAGCGAGCTGGCGCGGCCGACCATTGCGCCCTACGCCGCCGCCAAGGGCGCGGTGAAAATGCTCACCAAGGGCATGTGCGCCGAGTGGGCGCGCCACGGCATCCAGGCCAATGGCCTGGCCCCTGGTTACTTCGCTACCGAGATGAACCGCGCGCTGGTGGACAACCAGGAGTTCTCCCAGTGGCTGTGCAAACGCACGCCGGCCGGGCGCTGGGGGCGGGTCGAGGAGTTGTGTGGCGCGGCGGTCTTCCTCGCTTCGCCGGCTTCCGACTTCATCAATGGCCAGACGCTGTTCGTCGATGGTGGCTTGACCAGCGTGGTCTGAACCGAACACCCGTCGTTATAAAAACAACAACAGGGGACACCCATGAGTGCACTCAAAGAGTCGTTACTGCCGCTGACCGATAACAGCGTTCAGCAGACCAAGGTCCAGGGCTTTGCCAGCAAACGCTGGTGGTACCTGATTCCGCTGATATTCATCACCTATAGCCTGGCCTACCTGGACCGCGCCAATTATGGCTTTGCCAGTGCAGCCGGGATCGAGCAGGACCTGGGTATCACCAAGAGCACCTCGTCGTTGATCGGTGCCTTGTTCTTTCTCGGCTACTTTTTCTTCCAAGTGCCGGGGGCGATCTACGCGCAGAAATACAGCGTACGCAAACTGGTGTTCTGGAGCCTGATCCTGTGGGGCTTCTGCGCCATGGCCACGGGGCTGGTGACCAATATACCGATGCTGATGATCATCCGGGTTTCGCTGGGCATCGTCGAAGCGGCGGTGATGCCGGCGATGCTGATTTTCATCAGCAACTGGTTCACCCGCAAGGAGCGTTCGCGGGCCAATACCTTCCTGGTGCTGGGCAATCCGGTGACGGTGCTGTGGATGTCGGTGGTCTCGGGCTACCTGATCCACGCCTGGGGCTGGCGCGAAATGTTCGTCATCGAAGGCGCGCCTGCCGTGCTGTGGGCGTTTGTCTGGTGGCGCCTGGCGCGGGACAAGCCCGAGCAGGTCGACTGGCTCAGCCGTCAGGAAAAAGACCAGTTGGCCGCGACCCTGGCCGAAGAACAGAAAGGCATGCCAGTGGTGCGCAACTACCGCCAGGCGTTCACCAGCCCGATCGTGATTCAGCTGTGCTGCGTCCATGCGCTGTGGAGCATCGGGGTCTATGGCTTCATCATGTGGCTGCCGACCATCATCAAGCAGGCGGCTGCGGCGGACATCGTCACGGTTGGCTGGTTGAGTGCGGTGCCCTATGTCGCGGCGGTCGGCACCATGCTGGCGGTGTCCTGGGCCTCGGATAAATCCCAGCAGCGCAAGCATTTCGTCTGGCCGCTGCTGGCCCTGGGGGCACTGGCTTTCTTCTGCTCCTACCTGCTGGGTTCCAGTCATTTCTGGTGGTCGTTTGCCTTGCTGACCCTTGCCGGTGCCGCGCTGTATGCCCCGTACGGTCCGTTCTTCGCGCTGATCCCGGAGATCCTGCCGGCCAACGTGTTCGGCGGGGCCATCGGCCTGATCAATGCGTGCGGCGCCCTGGGGGCCTTTATCGGCTCATGGATCGTTGGCTACCTGATCGGCCTGACCGGCAACCCCGGCGCGGCCTACATCTTCATGACGGCCGGGGTGCTGTCGTCGGCCCTGTTGATGGCCTGGGTGAAGGTCACGCGCTAGGGCCGCGTCGTGGGAGCCTGCCGGCGATGGTCGTTAACGATATCGCATGCATTCAGGGTGCACGCGGTGTTCTCCAGGCCATCCCTGGCCAACACCAACCTCGGATACGCCGCAAACCCTGTGGGAGCCGGCTTGCCGGCGATGGTCGTTAACGATATCGCGTGCATTCAGGGTGCACGCGGTGTTCTCCAGGCCATCGCGAGCAGGCCGCAAGCGGGCACCCGCTCCTACAAAAGGCCTTACACCGCGGCCGCTGCGAGACGGTCTCGGCGCAGCCAGCCGATCAGGACGGCGGCGATCAGCAGGAAGCCCAGGTAGCCGAACAGCGGATACACCTGGCCCACCAGGCTGATGAAACCCACCAGGCTGCCCACGAAGGCCAGGGCGCCGGCCGCGGCCGAGCCGATGCGGAACTTGCGAGTGCCGGCAGGCAGCAGGCGGGCCGAGAAGGAGTAGAGCGTGCCGACGGCGGTGTTGAGGATCATGCAAAAAATGATCAACGCCATCAGCAGCCCGAGCGCCGGGGAGATCTCGGTGGCGATCGACAGCATCGGCATCGGCAGGTCCGCCACGCTGTCCAGGCGCGACAGCAGGCCCAGGCTCATCACCAGCATCAGCAGACCCAGCGCCGCACCACCAAGGATGCCGCCCCAGACCGCCTGCTTTTCGGTTTTCGCCGCGCCGCCCATGATCGCCAGGATCGGCACCCCCGCCACAATGTTGTACGACACATAGAGCAATGCCCCCAGCAACCAATGGCTGGCACCGGCCTGTTGCTGGCTGGCCAACTGATCGAGCTGGGCGAATTCCAGGTCGCGGCTGGCCACGCCATACAGTGCCACTGCCACTGCGGTGAGAATCAGAAAGGGCGTCGCAGCACCGATCATGCCGATCACCTTGTGCACGTCCAGGCACACCACCGCGACCACGATCAGGGTCACCAGGACACTGCCGAGCACCGCCGGAATGCCGAACTGCTGCTCCAGCAACGCCCCCCCGCCTGCCAGCATGACCACGGTCACGGCGAACATGAAGAAGGTGATCATCAGGTCGACAAAGGTCCCCAGGTAGCGGCCGCACAAGGCGTACACCACGTCTTTGTGGGAGGTCGCCTGCAAACGACTGCCCATGCCGGCCAGCGCCATGCCGAGGAAGGTGAACAGTGCGGCGCTGACCACCGCGCCGAGCAGGCCCCAGACGCCGAAGTCGACGAACATCAACAACAGCTCCCGGCCCGAGGCAAACCCCGCGCCGACGATGACACCGACAAATGCACCGGCGATTTTCAGACTTTCTTTCATGACCAATTCCCTCGATCTATTGTTGTTATGGGCTTCGTTGAGCCTCTACGGGGTATTGCACTGCTGCTTGGCCGGGGTGGTTCAGGCGGTTGCGCCGACCCAGGCCTGGACTTCGATTTCCACGTCGACGCCGAGCGCCAGGCCGGCGCTGACGGTGGAGCGCACCGGGAAGCCGTTGCTGAAGTGACGCTGGTACTCCTGGTTGAAACCGGCGAAATGCTGCATGTCCGACAGCCAGACCGTGGCCTTGACCACCTGGTCGAAGCCCACGCCGCATTCGGCCAGGGTTTCGCCGATGCGGGTCATCACGGCGGCGGTTTGCGTGGCGATATCGCCGCGCACCACTTGCCCTTCGGCGGTCATCGGGATCTGCCCGGAAAGGAACAGCAAATCACCAACCCGGATTGCCTTGGAGAAGGGGTAGGGCAGGGTGCTGGGGTAGCGCTGGAGAGTGTTGGACATGGCACGGAACCTCGGTTGTTGGGTGAGTGATTAACGCAAGCGCGCCGGCGCCAGGCGCAGGGGATCGACGCCTTGCTGGTGCAGGTGGTCGGGCAAGGGTTGATCCAGCAGCAGGGCGCAGGCCAGTTGCGAGACCGCGGCGGCGGACTGGATGCCATAGCCGCCCTGCGCCGCCAGCCAGAAGAAGCCAGCGCATTGATCGTCCCAGCCGACCACCAGGTCGCCGTCGGCCACGAAGGAGCGCAAGCCGGCCCAGCTGTGGCGCGGGCGACGAATCTGCAAAGAGGTGGCGGCTTCGATGTGATAGATCCCGGTGGCGATGTCCAGCTCTTCGGGCATCACGTCCTGGGCGTGTACGGGGTCGGCGTTGGCCGGCGAGCCCAGCAACTGACCGGCATCGGGCTTGAAGTAGAAACTCTCGTCGATGCCGATCACCGCGGGCCAGCGGGAGAAGTCGGTGTCTGTGGGGCCGTCGAAGGTAAAGGCGCTGCGCCGGCACGGCTGCAGGCCAATCGGGGCCACACCGCACTGCTGCGCCACCTGGTCAGCCCAGGCGCCGGCCGCGTTGACCAGGGTTCGCCCACGCACTTGACGGCCGTCGGCCAGGGTCAGGGCCCAGGCATCGCCTTCTCGATTGGCTGCACACAGTTCGGCATCACACATCAGTTCACCGCCGGCGCGGCGCATGGCCCGCAGAAAACCCTGGTGCAAGGCGTGCACATCGAGGTCTCGGGCATCGGTTTCGAGGATCGCCCCGCCGATTGCCTCGGCCCGCAGGCACGGCACCAGCGCCAGGGCTTGCTCGGCGTCGATCAAGGACACATTGGCCGCGCAGCTGCGCAGGCTGGCATAGGTTTGTTCGAGCAGGGGCTGTTGTTGCGGGCTGGCGATGTACAGGCAGCCCCGGGGTTCCAGCAACGGATGTTCCGTAAACCCTGCTGGTGGTTGTTCGTAGAACGCCCGGCTGGCACGGGTCAGCGCCTGGATCTGCGGGGTGCCGTAGGCTTCCATGAACATTGCGGCGGAGCGGCCGGTGGCGTGATAGCCGGGCTGCGACTCGCGTTCCAGGACCAGCACACTGGCCTGTCCCGCCAGGCGATAGGCCAGGGAGGCCCCTGCAATACCGCCGCCGATGATAACGAAATCGAAACAATCGCTGTCGTGCATGCCCAAGGACCTCCGTGGTGGGTGGGGGGAGAAATGACGACGCCCGCACCGGCTGGATAAATTCTCACATAAGAGAAATGTAAGATATGAGAATTTGCCAGTCAAGCCATTGCCTTGAGGTAATATCGCGCCACGCATCCGGCCCGGCTCCCCAGGGCCTGAAAATTGGTATGACAGAGAGACTGCATGAGTTCCAGCCGCCCACCGCTCGCCTCCAATACCCAGGCCCATCCGCTGATTGACCGAGCCCAGGTTGGCGCACGCCTGCGGGCGATCCGCAAACTCCAGAAGTTGACCCTCAAGCAATTGTCCGAACGTTCAGGCGTGGCCTTGTCGACCCTGTCGAAAATGGAGTTGGCCCAAGTCTCGGTGAGCTACGAAAAACTCGCGGCGGCGGCGCGTGCCCTGAGCGTCGACATTGCCCAGTTGTTCAGCCCGGCCAAGGACCGTACGGACCTGGTGCAACCGACAGTGGTCAGCACGGCCATCGACAGTGCCGCGGGCTACAGCACCGGCAACTACGACTACCACCCAATGGCCGGCGATTTCCCCGGGCGCAGCATGACGCCGATGTACGCGCGGATCTTTGCCCGGGAACTGACCCAGTTCGACGACTACATCCGCCACCCCGGGCAAGAGTTTGCCCTGGTGCTCAGCGGGCGGGTGCGCATCCAGTTCGAAACCGGCGAGTCCATCAGCATCGGCTGCCGCGAAACCGCCTATTTCAACAGCGCCATTGGTCATATCTACCTGGCGCAAAGCGACGACGGGGCGGATGCCGAAGTGATGGTGGTGATGTCGGAGCGCTGAGCCTGCCTGGCGGTTATTGGCCGCCGCAACGCATGCTGTATTCGCGGTGGCCGGTGTGTGCGTCCGTCTGCTCGCTGACCACGACGAAGCCCTGGGCCAGATAGAACCGACAACTGGCCTGGTTCTCCTGGTAAACCGACAGGTTCAGCACGGCTCTCTGGTTTTTCGCATGGGCGAGCAACTGGCTGCCAATGCCCTGGCCTTGCAATGCCGGCGCCACAAACAGGGCGGCCAAATTGTCACCGTGCAGCGCATGGAAGCCGACTACCCCACCGTCACGCTCGAACACGTAGACCTCTGAGGCTGGCAGGTAAAGCGTGCGCATGGCGTCGACCTGGGATAACCAGAACGAGGCGTCGATAAAATCGTGGGCCTGGATAGAAGCTGACAGCCAGATATCCAGGACCGCGTCGGTGTCCTGCGGGGTACTGATCCTGATCATTTCAGAAGCGCTCATCCAGCAGGGCCGGCAGGGTAATGTCCTTGACGTAGCTGGCCGCGGACAGGCTCAGCACCATGCGCACTACCTGCACCACGTCGTGGACCGGAATCAACTGGCCTTCGCCACGCTGCTCGGCCAACTCGCGGGGCGTGCTGAGCGGGTCGTCGGTGTTCAAGTAGCCCAGGTTCAGGCAGGTGACCGCCAGGCGTTGCTGACGGTAGCCTTCGCGCAGTGCATCGGCGATCCCGTGCAGGGCAAACTTGGAGGCGCCGAAGGCTACTTCCGGACGACCACTTTGCGCCAGGCCGGAGGTCGAGCCGGTGAGGATGATCCGTGGGGTTGGGCTTTTCAGCAGCAGCGGCAGCAGGCGTTTGATCAGCAGGATAGGCGCGGTGATGTTGCAACTGACGATGGCTTGCAGTTGCTGGTCGTCATCGGCAAGGAAGCTGTAGGCCGGATCAAACGCGCGCTCTTCCCAGATGCCCAGGTTGTAGACCAGGGTGTCGAGGCCGTCGGCAGCCACCGCCAGCTCGATGACCCGGGCTGCCTCGGCCGGTTCGCCGAGGTTGGCTTCCAGCCAACGCACCTGCACTCCAGCGAGGGGCAGCAGGTTTTCCGGGCGGCTGCGGGAAACCCCGATCAGCGTGTCCCCGGGCTCCCCCAGGCCCTCGATCAAGGCTCTGCCCAATCCTTTGCTAGCACCGACCACCAGGGTTTTCATCGATTGTCTCCTTGACCCGACTGACAGAATTGAGCGCGGATGCAAACAGAGGTGGGGGGTATTGGCAATTGACCGGATGTTTCCAGATATGACCAGGTGTCTGGGGCATGCAAAATCTGCAAGCCGCCAAAACCCCTGTGGGAGCGGTGTATGTGAGATTCAGGCTGGGCTTCTCCCCGGCATCTCGATGCCATGCTGGTGCACCCGGCGGTACAGGGTTGCCCGGGAGATGCCGAGGGCCTTGGCGGTGGCTGTGGGTTTCCAGCGGTGACGGATCAGGGCGTCGATCAGGGCCTGGCGTTGCGGGCTGGGCTCGAGCTCCCGGGCATCCTCGGATGCCGGGCCGGGCAGGCCCTGGCTGTGCAGGGGTTCGGGCAGGTGGCAGGGCTGGATCAGCGGCCCTTCGCACACCGCGCAGGCGTAGCGCAGCACGTGGCGCAACTGCCGGACATTGCCTGGCCAGCGATAGCCGAGCAGGCACTCCAGGGCGGCGCTGCCCAGTTGCAGGGTAGTAGCGCAGTGGCTCGACTCTTCAGCGAGGATCCGGTTGATCAAGGCCAGGCGGTCACTGCGTTCGCGCAGCGGGGGCAACTGGAAACGCGCGCCCCCCAGGCGAAAGTACAGGTCCTCGCGGAACTCGCCGGCGGCCACCAGGCTTTCCAGGTCACGGTGACTGGCGCAGATCACCTGCAGGTCCACCGCCTTGCGCCGTGAAGCGCCCAGGGGGGCCACTTCGCCTTCCGCCAGCACCCGCAGCAGGCGGGTCTGCAGTGCCAGCGGCATGTCGCCGATCTCGTCGAGGAACAGCGTGCCGCCGTCGGCCTGTTGCAGCAGGCCGGGCATGCCCTTGTGCGAGGCCCCGGTAAAGGCCCCGGCGACGTAGCCGAACAACTCGCTCTCGATCAGGCTTTCCGGGATGGCCGCACAGTTGATCGCGACGAAGGGTTGCTCCCGGCGTTGGCTGGCCTGGTGCAATTGGCGGGCGAAGACTTCCTTGCCCGAGCCGGTCTCACCCTGGATCAGCACCGGCAGGTTGCGGTCCTTGACCCGTACCGCCAGGCGCAGGCTCTCGGCCAGGCGTGGGTCCAGTTCGGCCGGGCTCAACACCAGGCGCTGGCGGCTGCGGTTGCTGCGGCGGGGCGCGCTCAGGCGTCCGTGCAAGGCCTGGGTGCCCGCCTGGTGGTGCAACAGGCACAGCGATTCGTCGCGGGCGGCCTGCAGCTGTGCTTGATCGAACACCTGGCCGATGTGTTCCGGCAGCCGGCCAAAGCCGTGCAGCAGCCATTGGCGCGCCGCCGGGTTGAGCGCTTGCAGGCGACCGTCGTCGTCCCAGGCCAGCAGGTAATCGGGCTGGCTGTCGACGTACCCCGGGCTGCGGTGCGCGCGCAGCACCCAGTAGCCCTGGACGCTGTTCATGAAAAACGCCTGTTCGATTTCCCGCGCGCTCTGCACCACCATCTGCCGGATCAGGTGCTGGGAACGACGCTCGTCCGGCGAGCGCACGGCCGATACATCAAGCACCCCGAGCAACTCACCCTGAGGGTCGAACACCGGTGCCGCGGAGCAGGTGAGGCCGATAAAGGCCGCCCGAAAGTGGTCGCGCTTGTGCACCGTCACCGGGGTGCGGGCGGTGAGTACCGCGGCCACGCCGCAGGTGCCTTCTTCGCCCTCCGACCAGCAGGTACCCAGGTACAGGCCGGCTTTCTGGCAATCGTTGCGGATCGTGCTTTCAACCCGGTAGTCGATGGTCTGGCCCTGGGCATCGGTGAGCAGCACGCAGTAGTCGGCATCTCGCACGCGGCCGTGGAGGCGGGCGACTTCTTCGCTGGCGATGCGCAAGAACAGCTCCGAGCGCTCGCGGCATTCCTGCAGCACGTTGTGCGAAAGGATCCGTGGCCCCTGCAGCGAGCCGGGGTCCAGATGGTGTTGCTCCATGGAGCGGCGCCAGGAGTCGAGGATCAGGTCGGGCACAGGCAACTGCGGCAAATGGGCAGCGTTCTTCAAGACCCGGCTGACGCAATCCACGTGCGCCTTCGAGTGTACGGAAAGCATTCAGGCCTCCGGTTCCAGCTTCTTGTCGTTGTGCGGCCATTAAGCGCCGATCAATGCCCGCAGACAAGCGCCAGCGGGCGCACGGCTGCGCGTGAGACGCGACGTCTCACGGTCTCGGTGCCGCCCCGTGCAACCTGACATCCGACGTCTCAACCGGACCTGGCCCGGCGTTGCGATCAGGCGGATGAAAAGCCTCTGCAACGGGCTTCTCCGACGGTTATTGGAAAACTGGCACCAGGCTTGCTCTAGCCCTGGCAAGCCTGACAACAATAATTCGAGGTGCCTTATGTCCTGCCATTGCGGCTTTGTGCCTGAGCTGTCCCGGAGCGCGCCATGAGCCGCCCGCCGTTGACCGTGGGAATCATCGCCAACCCGGCGTCCGGGCGTGACGTGCGCCGCCTGACCGCCAACGCCGGGCTGTTTTCCAGCACCGACAAGGTCTCGGTGATCCAGCGCCTGCTCGCCGCCTTTGGGGCCACCGGCATCGAGCGGGTGCTGCTGCCCACCGACATGACCGGTATCGCCGCCGCCGTCCAGAAAAACAGCCACAGCCGCCAGGCCCGCGAGAGCCACTGGCCGGCCCTGGAGTTTCTCGACATCACCTTGCGCCAGAGCGTCGCCGACACCCGCCAGGCCGCGCGCCTGATGGCCGAGCGCGGCGTCAGCCTGATCGCCGTGCTCGGTGGCGACGGCACCCACAAGGCGGTGGCCGGCGAGATCGGCGACATCCCCATGCTGACCCTGTCCACCGGCACCAACAACGCTTTCCCGGAACTGCGCGAAGCCACCAGTGCCGGCCTGGCCGGTGGCTTGTACGCCAGCGGACGGATTCCCCCGGCCATCGCCCTGCGTCGCAACAAGCGGCTGGTGGTGCGGGAGCCGAACCGGGGCCTGTGCGAGATCGCCCTGGTGGATGTCGCGGTGTCCTCGTTGCCCTTCGTCGGCGCCCGGGCCATTAGCCGAGCCGCGGACCTGGCACAAGTCTTCGTGACTTTTGCCGAGCCGCAATCGATCGGCCTGTCGGCCCTCTGCGGGCTGTGGCTGCCGGTGTCGCGGCAGGCGCCGGGCGGGGCCTGGATGCGCCTCGATGGCCAATCCCCGGAGGCCCTGCTGGTGCCGCTGGCGCCAGGCCTGCTGCAAGGCTGCGGCGTGCTGGCGGCCGGCAGCCTGGAACCCGGCGTCGCCCATGGCCTGGCGCTCGCCAGCGGGACCCTGGCCCTGGACGGCGAGCGCGAGATCGAATTCAACGTCCACGACCGACCCACCGTCACCCTCGATGCCGGCGGCCCGCTGAGCATCGATGTGCATGCGGCCCTGGCATATGTCGCGCAAGAGCGCCTGCTGGCCATCGGTCGCGAACACCCGCAACACCCCGTGAACCTTCAGTCCCAAGACACTCCTGGAGAATAAAAATGTCGACACCGCTGACTGCTGAAAAATTGCTGCATGCCTACCAGGTGATGCGCACCATCCGCGCCTTCGAAGAGCGCCTGCACGTGGAATTCGCCACCGGCGAGATTCCCGGTTTTGTCCACCTGTACGCCGGCGAGGAAGCGTCGGCCGCCGGGGTCATGGCCCACCTGGGCGATGACGATTGCATTGCCTCCAACCACCGTGGCCACGGTCACTGCATCGCCAAGGGCGTTGATGTGTACGGGATGATGGCCGAGATCTACGGCAAGAAAACCGGGGTCTGCCAGGGCAAGGGCGGCTCCATGCACATCGCCGACTTCGAGAAGGGCATGCTCGGTGCCAACGGCATTGTCGGGGCCGGCGCACCGCTGGTGGTCGGTGCGGCACTGGCCGCCCGGCTCAAGGGCACCGACAGCGTTGCGGTGGTGTTCTTCGGCGACGGCGGCTCCAACGAAGGGGCTGTGTTCGAAGCGATGAACATGGCCTCGGTGTGGAACCTGCCGTGCCTGTTCATTGCCGAGAACAACGGCTATGCCGAGGCCACGGCCTCCAACTGGTCGGTGGCCTGCGACCATATCGCCGACCGCGCCGCCGGTTTCGGCATGCCCGGGGTCACGGTGGATGGGTTCGACTTCTTTGCCGTCCACGAAGCCGCCGGCGCCGCCGTGGAGCGGGCCCGGGCCGGGGAGGGGCCGTCGCTGATCGAGGTCAAGCTGACCCGCTACTACGGACACTTCGAAGGTGATGCCCAGACCTATCGGGCCCCGGACGAGGTCAAGCATTTCCGTGAGCACAACGACTGCCTGATGCAGTTTCGCGAGCGCACCACCCGCGCCGGCTTGCTTGAGGCCAGCCAACTGGACCGCATCGACCAGGAGGTCGAGTCGTTGATCGAGAACGCCGTACGCAAGGCCAAGTCCGACCCCAAGCCGAGCGCGGCCGACCTGCTGACCGACGTCTACGTCTCCTATCCCTGAACGCCCCCCTATAACAAGAATCGAGACTTTCATCATGGCGAGAAAAATCAGTTATCAGCAGGCAATCAACGAAGCCCTGGCCCAGGAAATGCGCCGCGATCCCAGCGTGTTCATCATGGGTGAAGACGTGGCCGGCGGTGCCGGTGCCCCTGGCGAAAACGATGCCTGGGGCGGTGTACTGGGCGTGACCAAGGGCCTCTATCACCAGTTTCCCGGGCGGGTGCTCGACACCCCGTTGTCGGAACTGGGGTATGTCGGCGCGGCGGTGGGGGCGGCGACCTGTGGCGTGCGTCCGGTGTGTGAGTTGATGTTCGTCGACTTCGCCGGTTGCTGCCTGGACCAGATCCTCAACCAGGCCGCTAAATTTCGCTACATGTTCGGCGGCAAGGCCTCCACGCCGCTGGTGATTCGCACCATGGTCGGCGCCGGGCTGCGCGCCGCTGCCCAGCACTCGCAAATGCTCACCTCCCTGTGGACCCACATCCCGGGCCTGAAAGTGGTCTGCCCCTCGTCCCCCTACGACGCCAAGGGCTTGCTGATCCAGGCCATTCGCGACAACGACCCGGTGATTTTCTGTGAGCACAAACTGCTCTACAGCATGCAGGGCGACGTGCCGGAAGAGCTCTACACCATCCCGTTTGGCGAGGCCAACTTCCTGCGCGATGGCAAGGACGTGACCCTGGTGTCCTACGGGCGCACCGTCAACACCGCGATGGACGCGGCCCGCAGCCTGGCCGGGCGCGGTATCGACTGCGAGGTGATCGACCTGCGCACCACCAGCCCGCTGGACGAAGACAGCATCCTCGAAAGCGTCGAGAAGACCGGGCGCCTGGTGGTGATCGACGAAGCCAACCCGCGCTGCTCGATGGCCACCGACATCTCGGCGCTGGTGGCGCAAAAGGCCTTCGGCGCACTCAAGGCGCCGATTGAAATGGTCACCGCGCCGCACACCCCGGTGCCGTTTTCCGATGCCCTGGAAGACCTCTACATCCCTGACGCGGCGAAGATCGAGAACGCCGTGCTCAAGCTGATTGAGTGGAGCAAGCGTTCATGAGCCAGATCCATACCCTGACCATGCCCAAGTGGGGCCTGTCGATGACCGAAGGCCGGGTGGATGCCTGGCTCAAGGAGCCAGGGCAAGCCATCAACAAGGGCGACGAAGTGCTGGACGTGGAGACCGACAAGATCTCCAGCAGTGTCGAGGCGCCGTTTTCCGGGGTGCTGCGACGCCAGATCGCCCGCCAGGACGAAACCCTGGCCGTCGGTGCCTTGCTCGGGATTGTGGTCGAGGGCGACGCCAGCGAGGCCGAGATCGATGCCGTGGTCGAGCAGTTCCAGGCGGCGTTCGTGCCGGGTGCCGGCGCCGAGGAAGACCTGGGACCGAAACCGCAGAAGGTCGAGCTCGATGGCCGGGTGATCCGCTACTTCGAGCGCGGCGCAGGCGGTATCCCGCTGGTGCTGGTGCACGGCTTTGGTGGCGACCTGAACAACTGGCTGTTCAACCACCAGGCCCTGGCGGCCGAACGCCGGGTGATCGCCCTGGACCTGCCCGGGCATGGCGAGTCGAGCAAGCAACTGCAACGCGGCGACCTGGATGAGTTGAGCGGCGTGCTGCTGGCCTTGCTCGATCACCTGGATATCGCCCAGGTGCACCTGGTGGGCCATTCCATGGGCGGCGCGGTGTCCTTGAATGCGGCGCGCCTGGCGCCCCAGCGGGTGCGCTCGCTGAGCCTGATCGGCAGCGCCGGCCTGGGCCCGCAAATCAACGGCGACTACCTGCAAGGCTTCATCGAAGCAGGCAACCGCAATGCCCTCAAGGCGCCGCTGGTGCAACTGTTCTCCAACGCCGAGCTGGTCAACCGGCAGATGCTCGAAGACATGCTCAAGTACAAGCGCCTGGAAGGGGTCGACGATGCGCTGCGGCAACTGGCGAACACGCTGTTTCACGCGGGCCGGCAACAGGTCGACCTGCGTGCCGTGGTGCAGGACGCCCGGCACCCGGTGTTGGTGATCTGGGGCAGCGACGACGCGATCATTCCGGCGGCCCATAGCCAAGGTCTGGCAGCCCAGGTCGAGATCCTGCCGGGCCAGGCGCACATGGTGCAGATGGAAGCGGCGGAGCAGGTCAACTGCTTGCTCCTGGACTTCGTGCAGAGCCACTGAACGCGCTCCCGGTGACCCGCGACGGTCACCGGCAGCCTTTGTTTTCAAGGAGATTTCACCATGAGCCTGATCAATAACCCGCCCCGCAGCATGCGCGCCGCCGTCTGGCATGGCCGCCACGATATCCGGGTCGAAGACGTACCGTTGCCCGTGGCACCTCCCGCCGGTTGGGTGCAGATCCGCGTCGAGTGGTGCGGCATCTGTGGTTCCGACCTGCACGAGTATGTGGCCGGGCCGGTGTTCATCCCGGTGGACGCGCCGCATCCGCTGACCGGGATCAAGGGCCAGTGCATCCTCGGTCACGAGTTCTGTGGCGAGATCGTCGAAATCGGCGCCGGGGTCGAGGGCTTCAGTGTTGGCGAACCGGTGGCCGCCGATGCCTGCCAGCATTGCGGCACCTGTTACTACTGCACCCACGGGCTGTACAACATCTGCGAGAACCTGGCTTTCACCGGCCTGATGAACAACGGTGCCTTTGCCGAACTGGTCAACGTGCCGGCCAACCTGCTGTACAAGCTGCCGGCCAACTTTCCCGCCGAAGCCGGGGCGCTGATCGAGCCCTTGGCCGTGGGCATGCACGCGGTGAAAAAGGCCGGCAGCCTGCTGGGGCAGAACGTGGTGGTGGTTGGTGCCGGGACCATCGGCCTGTGCACCATCATGTGTGCCAAGGCCGCCGGAGCGGCACAGGTGATCGCCCTGGAAATGTCCGGAGCGCGCAAGGCCAAGGCGCTGGAGGTGGGCGCCAGTCATGTGCTCGATCCCCAGGAGTGTGATGCCCTGGCCGAGGTCCGGCGCCTGACCGGGGGCCTGGGGGCCGATGTCAGTTTCGAATGCATCGGCAACAAGCACACGGCCAAGCTGGCCATCGACCTGATCCGCAAGGCTGGCAAGTGCGTGTTGGTGGGCATCTTCGAGGAGCCCAGCGAATTCAACTTTTTCGAGCTGGTAGCCACCGAGAAACAGGTGCTTGGCGCGCTGGCCTACAACGGCGAGTTCGCCGACGTGATCGCCTTTATCGCCGACGGCCGCCTGGACATCACGCCGCTGGTGACCGGGCGCATCCAGTTGGAGCAGATCGTCGGCCAGGGTTTCGAGGAGCTGGTCAACAACAAGGAGCACAACGTCAAGATCATCGTCTCACCCAGCCGTATCTAAAGCCTCCCGGGCGGGTGCTTAATCGAGGGACCGCCCTGCGAGCTGGGCCTCAATCAGTTGGCACAGGCTGCGTACCGCTGCCGGCATGGCGTCTGCCGCGGTGTTGCCAAAACCCAGCAGGAGTCCATGGCGCGCCGCGCTCGGGCGCGTCACCCACAGGCTCGACAAGGACCCCGCGCCGATCTGTCGGCGGCGTGCGGCCAGGGTCAGCGCCTGGTCGTCACAGCCTTCAGGCAAGTACGCCAGCAGGTGCAAGCCGGTGGCCGCCGTCGCCACTGAAAGCAGGCCATCGGCGTGGCTGTCGAGGGCTGCGAGCAAGGCGGCGCGGCGCTCGCTATAGAGTGCCTTGGCGCGGCGAATATGACTGCCCAGGTGGCCGTTGCCAATGAAGTCGGCGGCCGTCGCCTGCAATGACTTAGGCACCCGATGCCCGCTGCCGTTGCGCACCCGTTGCAGGACATCCACCAAGCCCTCGGGCGCCACCAGGAACCCCAGGCGCAGGCCGGGGATCAACAGCTTGCTCAAGGTGCCCACATAAATCACCCGGCCGTTGTGGCCATCCAGCGCCTTGAGCGCAGGGGTCGGTCCACAGTCATAGCGGAACTCGCTGTCGTAGTCGTCTCCGAGGATCAGCGCATTGGCTTGGTCTGCCCATTGCAGCAGGGCCAGGCGCCGGGCCAGGCTCATGGTCACGCCGGTGGGGTATTGGTGCGAGGGCGACACCAGTGCCAGCCGGGCATCGGGGGCCAGGCGGCGACCGGCCTGCACGTCCAGGCCCTCGGCATCCACCGGCACGCCAACGGTTTCCAGCCCGGCGAGGATCAGGCTGCGGTACGTCGCATCGTAGCCGGGGTTTTCGACCCAGGCCCGCTCGCCACGGTCGGTGAGGGCGAGCGCGGCGATCGAGACCGCGGCCTGGGCGCCGGGGGTGATGATGATCTGCTCGGCCGTACAGACCACGCCACGGGCCACTCCCAGATACTCCGCCAGGGCCTGGCGCAAGGGCAGCGAGCCCTGGGGATCGCCGTAGGACGAGTGAGTCGGCAGCCGGCCACGCCAGAATCGCCCTTCGAGTCGGCCCCACAGGGCATAGGGAAAGGCATCCAGGGCAGGAAGGCCGGGGGTCAGCGGCCAGTCGGGATGCCCCAGCGACATGGAGTCCGGCCCGGCCAGTTGCCGGGCGCGCAAGGAGCCGCCCAGTAACCCCGGCGGCGCGGTGGGCGAGGGCGGCGGCCGGGCGTTGATCCGGCTCGCGACATAGGTGCCGGCCCCTTGTCGTGCCTCGCAGAATCCCTCGGCCAGCAGTTGCTCGTAGACCCCGGTCACGGTCATGCGCGACACCCCCAACTCCTGCGCCAGCAGGCGCGAGGCGGGCAGGCGGATGCCGGGCTTCAAGGTGCCGTCGGCGACCCCCTTGCGGAAAAACCGCAGCAGTTGTTCGCGCAATGTCAGCGGGCTGTCGGGGCTGGGGACAAAGGCGTTCCAGACCGGGTAAGCGGTCGCGCGGGTCTTCATGGGCAAGGGACAGCCAAAGGGAAAGTGGTCTAATTTATCTGCTGGAAGTGGATATTTCAAACAGTCCATTTTGTCCCGATACTGGCGCCACTGTTAGCCCAGCTCCCCAGGCCAGGCCTGGTGGCGCGCACGTTTGAAGGTCAATCACGGATGAACCACAGCGCTGTTGCCTTACCCCTGAAATCCAGCGATCTGCTGCACCCGGTCGTGGCGGCCCTGATCTCGGTGATCGTCAATTACGGCGGCACTTTCATCCTGGTATTCCAGGGCGCCACGGCCGCCGGACTCAGTCCTGAGTTGACCGCCTCGTGGATCTGGTCGATCTCGATCGGGGTCGGCTTGACCGGGGCCTGGTTGAGCTACCGCTACCGCGAGCCGATCATCACGGCCTGGTCGACCCCCGGTGCGGCCTTTCTGATCACGGTGCTGCCCCACACGCCTTTTGCCGAAGTCATCGGAGCCTACCTGCTATCGGCCGCTGGTTTCGTGATACTGGGGTTGTCGGGCTACTTCGAGCGGCTGGTCAGGCTGATTCCGCCGGGGATTGCCGCAGGCCTGCTGGCGGGCATTCTGTTGCGCTTCGGCATGGGCGCGTTTGGTAGCGCGAGTGTCGATCCGCTGCTGGTGGGCGTGCTGATTGTCAGCTACGGCGTACTACGTCGTTTCACCGCCCGCTACGCCATAGTCGGCGTGCTGCTGATCGGCATCGCGCTACTGCTGGGGATGGGCCAGGTCAGTTTCGACCGTGTCGAGTTGAGCCTGGCAGCGCCGGTCTGGACCACGCCTGAGTTTTCCGTCAACGCGCTGCTCAGCGTCGCCTTGCCGTTGTTTCTGATCACCCTCACCGGGCAATACATGCCGGGCATGCTGGTGTTGCGCAACGACGGATTTACCACCAGCGCCAACCCGATTATCACGGTGACGGGGCTGGGGTCATTGCTGATGGCGCCGTTCGGCTCCCACGCGTTCAACGTGGCGGCGATCACGGCTGCCATCTGCACCGGCCCGGAGTCCCACGAAGAGCCCGGCAAACGCTACATCGCCGGCCTCGCCTGCGGGCTGTTCTATGTGCTGGTGGGGGTATTCGGCACTACCCTGGCCACTTTGTTCGTGGTCCTGCCAGCCACCTTTATCAGCACGTTGGCCGGCCTGGCCTTGCTGGGGGCAATAGGGGGCAGCCTGGCGACGGCGGTGAGTGATGTGCGAGGACGGGAAACGGCGTTGATCACCTTTTTGGCGACTGCGGCCAATGTCACCTTGCTCGGGCTGGGCGGGGCATTCTGGGGGTTGTTGGTGGGGCTGGCGATGCATGGCTTGATCCATGCCGGGGTGCGGGTGAAGCGCGGGTAAAGGTTGCGGTGTGACCGTGGGAGCTGCCGCAAGGCAGCTCCCTCAAGACCACCAATCAGTGGTTTTTGTTTTTGTGCTTGTTCTTGTGTTTGTGCTTATGGCTGTTGCCGCCAGAGCTGTGATGATCGTCGTCATCGGCCAGGTTGTTGCCAACCGCGCCGCCCGCGGCACCGCCAAGGCCGGCGCCGATGGTCGAGCCGGTGGAGCCGCCCAACTGGTTGCCGATTACCGAGCCACCGGCTGCGCCGAGGCCGCCACCAATCGCGGCTTCATTCTTGTTGCCTTTGGGGGCGGCGATGGCACCGCCCGCAGCACCGCCAACACCCGCGCCGATCGCTGCGCCAGTGCTGCCGCCGATCTGTTGGCCGAGGACGTTACCCAGCGCACCACCTATCCCGCCGCCGACGGCAGCAGTGCCATCTCCGGCAGCCATGGCGCCTTGGGTGATCAGAATGCCTAGAGCAAGAGTAGACAGGATCAATCGCATGATGGGGGTCTTCCGTGTGTTCACGCTGTGGGGGGAAACTTGAAGTTTAGAGGGCGCGGCGTCGATAAAGTTCGACCCGCACCCACTCAAGCCTCAGTTGTCATAGCCCAGGTTGGGTGCCAGCCAACGCTCGCTCACGCTCAATTCCTGGCCTTTGCGGGCGGTGTAGCTCTGCACCTGATCCTTGTCGATCTTGCCCACGGCAAAATACTGCGCCTGCGGATGGGCGAAGTACCAGCCGCTGACCGCAGCTGCCGGGAACATCGCATAGTGCTCGGTGAGGAACACGCCGCTGCGGCCGGCCTTGAGCTCCGAGGCTTGCGGGTCAAGCAGCTTGAACAGGGTCGACTTCTCGGTGTGATCCGGGCAGGCCGGGTAGCCGGGGGCCGGACGGATGCCGCTGTACTGCTCCTTGATCAGCGCCTCGTTGTCCAGCACTTCGTCCTTGGCATACCCCCAGTGTTCCTTGCGCACCTGTTGGTGCAACCACTCGGCGCAGGCCTCGGCCAGACGATCGGCCAGGGCCTTGACCATGATCGAGTTGTAGTCGTCGCCCGCGTCCTGGTAGGCCTTGGCCACTTCCTCGGCGCCGATCCCGGCGGTGGTGATGAAGCCGCCGACGTAGTCGGTGACGCCGCTGTCCTTGGGTGCAACGAAGTCGGCCAGGGAAAAGTTCGGCTTGCCGTCGGTCTTGATGATCTGCTGGCGCAGGTGGTGCAGGCGGGCGATTGGCTTGCCGTCGTCACCGTAGACTTCCAGGTCGTCGTCGTGCACCTGGTTGGCCGGCCAGAAGCCGAACACCGCACGGGCGCTGATCAGTTTCTCGTCGATCAGCTTGGCGAGCATCTCCTGGGCATCGGCGTACAGCGCGGTAGCGGCTTCACCCACCACTTCGTCCTGCAGGATGCGCGGGAATTTGCCGGCCAGGTCCCAGGAAATGAAGAACGGCGTCCAGTCGATGTACTCGGCCAGGACCTTCAGGTCAATGTTGTCCAGGACCTTGGCGCCGGTGAAGGTGGGCTTCACCGGTGCGTAGCTGCTCCAGTCGAACTGCGGCTTCTTGGCAATCGCCGCTGGGTAGCTCAGGCGTTCGGTGCGGGCACTGCGGTTGGCGGTACGCTCGCGGACTTCGATGTATTCCTCGCGGGTTTTCGCGACGAATCCGGCCTTCAGTTCCTTGGACAGCAACTGCGTGGCCACGCCCACCGCACGGGAGGCGTCGGTGACGTAGACCACTGCGTCGTTGCTGTACTTGGGTTCGATCTTCACCGCCGTATGGGCCTTGGAGGTGGTCGCGCCACCGATCATCAGCGGCAGGTGGAAGTCCTGGCGCTGCATCTCGCGGGCGACGTGGACCATCTCGTCAAGCGACGGGGTGATCAGGCCGGACAGGCCGATGATGTCGCACTTCTGTTCCTTGGCCACCTGCAGGATCTTCTCCGCCGGGACCATCACGCCGAGGTCGACGATGTCGTAGCCGTTGCACCCCAGGACCACGCCGACGATGTTCTTGCCGATGTCGTGCACGTCGCCTTTCACGGTGGCCATGAGGATCTTGCCTTTGGCCTCCGGTTTGTCGCCTTTTTCCAGTTCGATGAACGGAATCAGGTGGGCTACGGCCTGCTTCATTACCCGGGCGGATTTCACCACCTGGGGCAGGAACATCTTGCCGGCGCCAAACAGGTCGCCGACGATGTTCATGCCGGACATCAACGGGCCTTCGATGACTTCGATCGGCCGGGCGAAGGACTGGCGCGACTCTTCGGTGTCTTCGACGATGTGGGTGGTGATGCCCTTGACCAACGCGTGTTCCAGGCGCTTGTTGACGGCCCAGCTGCGCCATTCCTCGGTCTCGGCTTCCTTGACGCTGCCATCGCCCTTGTACTTGTCGGCGATGGCGAGGAGGGCGTCGGTGCCGTTCGGAGTACGGTTGAGCACCACGTCTTCCACGGCGTCGCGCAGTTCGCTAGGGATCTGGTCGTAGATCTCCAGTTGGCCGGCGTTGACGATGCCCATGGTCAGGCCGTTGCGGATCGCGTACAGCAGGAACACCGAGTGGATCGCCTCGCGCACCGGGTTGTTGCCACGGAACGAGAACGACACGTTGGACACCCCGCCCGACGTCAGGGCGTAGGGCAGTTCGTCACGGATGTAGGCGCAGGCGTTGATGAAGTCGACCGCGTAGTTGTTGTGCTCCTCGATGCCGGTGGCGACGGCAAAGATGTTCGGGTCGAAGATGATGTCTTCCGGTGGGAAGTCCACTTCGTTGACCAGGATGTCGTAGGAGCGCTTGCAGATTTCTTTCTTGCGCGCTTCGGTGTCGGCCTGGCCGGCCTCGTCGAAGGCCATCACCACCACGGCGGCGCCGTAGCGCTTGCACAGCTTGGCGTGGTGAATGAACTGCTCGACGCCTTCCTTCATGCTGATGGAGTTGACGATGCCCTTGCCCTGGATGCACTTGAGGCCGGCTTCGATCACTTCCCATTTCGAGGAGTCGATCATGATGGGCACGCGGGAGATGTCCGGCTCGCCGGCAATCAGATTGAGGAAGGTGACCATGGCCTTCTTCGAGTCGAGCATGCCCTCGTCCATGTTGATGTCGATCACCTGAGCGCCGGCTTCCACCTGCTGCAGGGCGACTTCGAGGGCTTCGGTGTAGTTGTCTTCGCGAATCAGCCGGGCGAACTTGGCGGAACCGGTGATGTTGGTCCGCTCGCCGACGTTGACGAACAGCGAGTTGCGATCGATGGTGAAGGGCTCCAGGCCCGACAGCCGGCAAGCCTTGGGGATTTCTGGAATCTGCCGCGGGGCATAGCCGGCAACGGCCTTGGCGATGGCCTCGATGTGCCCTGGCGTGGTGCCGCAGCAACCGCCGACGATGTTGAGGAAGCCGCTTTGGGCGAATTCTTCGATGACCCTGGCGGTTTCCTCCGGCAGTTCGTCGTACTCGCCGAACTCGTTCGGCAGGCCGGCGTTGGGGTGCGCCGAGACATGGGTGTTGGCCTTGTTCGACAGTTCTTCGAGGTACGGACGCAGCTCACTGGCACCCAGGGCGCAGTTCAGGCCGACGGAAATCGGCTTGGCGTGGGCAATCGAGTTCCAGAAGGCTTCGGTGGTCTGCCCCGACAGGGTGCGACCGGAAGCATCGGTGATGGTCCCGGAAATCATGATCGGCAGTTCGAAACCCAGCTCCTCGAACACGCCCTGCACGGCGAAAATCGCTGCCTTGGCGTTGAGGGTGTCGAAAATGGTCTCGATCAGGATCAGGTCGGCGCCGCCCTCGATCAGGCCCTTGGCGGCTTCGGTGTAGTTCTCC
This sequence comes from Pseudomonas sp. IT-P176, assembly GCF_949767245.1. NCBI lineage: Bacteria > Pseudomonadati > Pseudomonadota > Gammaproteobacteria > Pseudomonadales > Pseudomonadaceae > Pseudomonas > Pseudomonas sp. IT-P176. The sequence continues at coordinate 6,857 of NZ_CATKPN010000036.1, read as the reverse complement.
ACCAACTCGTCGAAGGTCACGTTGCGGTAGCCGGGGTTGTTGACGTCTGGCGACAGCGAGCAGGTGCGGCTGGTCGGCCCGATCACGCCCGCGACGAAACGCGGCTTGTCCGGGGTTTCCAGGGTTTTGGCGTCGGCCACCTTGCGTGCCAGGCGCGCACCTTCTACGTTCAATTCGTAGGCCAGGCCCTGCATGCCGTAGTCGGCCAGGGATACCTGGGTGGCGTTGAAGGTGTTGGTTTCGAGAATGTCGGCGCCGGCATCCAGGTAGGCCTTCTCGATCGAGCCGATTACGTCCGGGCGAGTCAGGACCAGCAGGTCGTTGTTGCCCTTGACGTCGCTTGGCCAGTCGGCGAAGCGTTTGCCGCGATAATCCTGTTCCTCGAGCTTGTAGCTCTGGATCATCGTGCCCATGCCGCCATCGAGAATCAGGATACGTTCTTTGAGGGCTTGCTTGAGAACGTGGAGGCGAGCACTGCGATCGGACATGGGGACTACCTGGTCAGGCGATTACGAAGGGCCGGAATCATAACAAACCTGTGCGCTATTGGGGCATGAGCAGGATTTGCATGAATATCGCTCATGTTGGAGGTGGAGCCGGACCGGTAGAATCGCGGCGTTTTTCATGATCGGGACCAGGGACATGTCGTATCGCGTTTTCATCAGCCTTTTTGCGCTGCTCATCAGCAGTGCCGCCTTTGCCCAGGGACCGGCGCCGGCGATTTCCTATACCCGCGACATTCAACCGATCTTCACGCAAAAGTGCGTGGCCTGCCACGCCTGCTACGACTCCGCCTGCCAGCTCAACCTGGGCAGTGGCGAAGGCGCAGCGCGGGGCGCGACCAAGATCCCGGTGTACGCCGGCGACCGTAGCAAGGCTGCGAACCCGACGCGGCTTTATTATGACGCGTTCGGCAAGGCGGCCTGGCAACACAAGGATTTTTACTCGGTACTGGATGCCCAGGGCAGCCAGGCCGCGCTGATGGCGCGCATGCTCGAACTGGGCCATCAGACTCCGTTGCAACCCAACGCCAAGCTGCCGCAAGAGATCGTCCTGGGCCTGAACCGGGCCAACATGTGCCCGCAGCCAGGGGAGTTCGACGCCTATGCCAAGCAGCACCCCAAGGAGGGCATGCCGCTGGCGGTGACCGGCCTGACCACGGCGCAGTACCAGACCCTGCAGCGCTGGCTGGCGTCCGGGGCGCCCATCGATGAACAGGGCCTGGCTCCCAGCGCCCAGGAAGCACTGCAGATCGTGCAGTGGGAAAATCTGCTCAACGCTCCCGGCGCCCGTGAAAGCCTGGTGGCGCGCTGGCTGTATGAGCACTTGTTCCTGGCCCACCTGTACTTCAAGGATGGCGAGCAGGGTCACTTCTTCCAGTGGGTGCGTTCGCGCACGCCCACCGGCCAGCCGATCGACCTGATCAACAGCCGGCGGCCCAATGATGACCCGGGGACCCAGGTGTATTACCGCCTGTGGCCAGTGCAAGGGGTGATCGTGCACAAGACCCACATCACCTATCCCTTGAGCCCGGGGAAAATGGCCCGGATCAAGAGCCTGTTCTACAGCGGCAACTGGCAGGTCGACGCCTTGCCCGGCTATGGTCCGGAACGCCGTGCCAACCCGTTCGAGACCTTCCAGGCGATTCCGGCCCAGGCCCGCTACCAGTTCATGCTCGATAACGCCGAGTACTTCGTGCGCACTTTCATTCGTGGGCCGGTGTGCCGCGGACAGATCGCCACCGATGTGATCCGTGACCATTTCTGGGCCATGTTCCAGGCGCCGGAACATGACCTGTATATCGTCGACCCGAACTACCGCGGCCAGGCCACGCCGTTGCTGGCGATGCCCGGGCAGAATGACGACGTCGGCAGTGTGCTGAGCCTGTGGCACGCCTACCGCGACAAGCGCAACGAGTACGAAACCCTGCGCCAGGATGCCTACGCCGATGCCCCGGCGCCGAGTTGGTCGTCCTTGTGGGCGGGTAACGACAACGCCTTGCTGAGCATCTTTCGCCACTTCGACAGTGCCTCGGTGACCAAGGGCCTGATCGGCGACGTACCGCAGACCCTGTGGCTGTTCGACTTCCCGTTGCTGGAGCGCACCTATTACCAGTTGGCGGTAAATTTCGACGTGTTTGGCAACGTGTCCCACCAGGCCCAGACCCGGCTGTATTTCGACCTGATCAGGAATGGCGCCGAGCAGAATTTCCTGCGCTTGATGCCCGCCGACTCCCGCGACGATTACCTCGACGACTGGTACCAGAACAGCGGCAAGTTCAAGATGTGGATGGATTACGCCAGCATCGACAACGACACGCCGACCGCGCTCAAGCTTGCGCCGAAAGACCCCAAGCGCGACTTCGTCCAGCAGTTGCTGGCCCGTTATGGCGACCTCAACGCCCGGCCGGATCCGATCAACCGCTGCAGTGGGGCCTACTGTTCCCGGCCGAACATCGACCCGGCCCTGCAGAATGCCGAGCAAACTCTGAGCCGCCTGACGTCACGCCCGGCGGCTGGGTTGAAGGTGATCGAGCAGATGCCGGAAGCGACCATGCTGCGCATCGAAACCAGCGATGGCAAACGTGAGGTCTACAGCCTGCTGCGCAACCGCGCCCACAGCAACGTGGCGTTCATGCTCGGCGAGTCGCTGCGCTATCAGCCCGGATTGGACACCATGACCTTGTATCCGGGGGTGCTCAGCAGCTATCCGAACTTCATGTTCAACATCCCGGCCGACGAAGTGCCGGAATTCGTCGAAGACATGGAGAACGCCAAGGACGCCCAGCGTTTTGAACGAATCGTCGGGCGCTGGGGCATTCGCCGCAGCCACCCGCAGTTCTGGGTGTATTTCCACGATTTGAGCCAGTACCTCCATGAGACCGACCCGGTGGAAGAGGGCGTGCTGGACATGAACCGCTACGAGAACCTCTGACCCAAACCTGCTGCAGGAGTTGGCAAGCCGGCTCCTGCAGCAGCTGTTTTCGACAGGGCTTTATCCCGACAAAAATACTGGGACTTTGTCCGGCGCCATGATTGGCGTAAACTGCGCCCAAGCCTGCGAGGAATTTCCATGACCGCCATTACCATTACCGACGCCGCCCACGACTATCTGGCTGATCTGCTCTCCAAGCAGAACACCCCGGGGATCGGCATTCGGGTCTTTATCACCCAGCCTGGCACCCAGTACGCCGAAACCTGCATTGCCTACTGCAAGCCGGGCGAAGAAAAACCTGAAGACACCGCGCTGGGGCTCAAAAGCTTCACCGCCTACATCGACTCGTTCAGCGAGGCCTTCCTCGACGACGCCGTGGTCGACTACGCCACCGACCGCATGGGCGGCCAGCTGACCATCAAGGCGCCGAACGCCAAAGTACCGATGGTCAACGCCGACAGCCCGATCAACGAGCGCATCAACTACTACCTGCAAACCGAAATCAACCCGGGGCTGGCCAGCCACGGCGGTCAGGTCAGCCTGATCGACGTCGTGGACGACGGCATTGCCGTGTTGAAGTTCGGTGGCGGCTGCCAGGGCTGCGGCCAGGCGGACGTGACCTTGCGCGAAGGCATCGAGCGCACCCTGCTGGAGCGTGTTCCCGAGCTCAAGGGCGTGCGCGACGTGACCGACCACACGCAGAAAGAAAACGCCTACTACTAAGGTGTTCGCTGCGAGATGAAAAAACGGCGCCCGTGAGCGCCGTTTTTTTATGGCCAACCCTTGTGAAACCTGTAGCAGCTGCCGAGCCCGCGAGGCTGCGTTCGGCTGCGAAGCAGCCGCCAAGGACCCGCACCAACCTGGCGAGGACTGCGTCCTCGAACGCAGCCTCGCCAGCTCGGCAGCTGCTACAAACCCTTCAGGGCCGGTACAGATGCGCGTGCCCGGCCCGGTACAGCGACGACTCGCTGAAGGTGTCCGCTGCCAGCACCCGGCCCACCAGGATCAGCGCCGTGCGTCGGAATCCCTTGGCCTGGACCCTGTCGACGATGTCGTCGAGGGTGCCCAGGACCCAGTCCTGATCCGGCCAACTGGCCTTGTGCACCACGGCAATGGGGCAGTCGGCGCCGTAGTGGGGTAGCAGTTCGGCGACGATTTTCGCCAGGTGGTTGACCCCCAGGTGAATCGCCATGGTCGTGCCATGCCGGGCCAGGCTGGCGAACTCCTCACCGGCCGGCATCGTGGTTTTATCGGCGTAGCGGGTCAGGATCACGCTTTGCGCGATGTCCGGCAGGGTCAGTTCGACCCCCAGCAACGCCGCACAGGCCGCCGTGGCCGTGACGCCGGGGATGATTTCGAAGGGGATGCCCAGCGCGCGCAGATGGCGGATCTGCTCGCCAATCGCCCCGTACAGGCTCGGGTCGCCGGAATGCACGCGTGCCACGTCGTGACCCTGGGCGTGGGCTTGGCTGATCAACTCGATGATCTGTTCCAGGTGCAGTTCGGCACTGTTGACCACCTGGTGCGCCCGGTGGCCCTGGAGCACTGCTTCAGGCACCAGTGAGCCGGCGTAGATGATCACCGGGCAGCTGTGAATCAGCCGTTGGCCCTTGACGGTGATCAGTTCCGGGTCGCCGGGACCTGCGCCGATGAAGTAGACGGTCATGGCCGGCTCCTGTGAAAAAAACGACAAGGCAAGGCTTCAGATGAAGTTTGCTCATGATCGAAAGGGTGGATTATCGGGATTTTACGAAGCGCAGGCCAATGCAAAGGTGGCCTGGGCGTATTTCTGCCGGCAAATCAGCAGGGTTGCCGGGGCCTGGGCCAGTTGTTCGGCCAGGGCCAGGGCGGCGCTTTCGGCCACGCCATAACAACCGGTGCGTTCGAACGCGATCTGCGACTGGTGGCTGAGGCGGGCTTGATACTGGGCCAGTTGTTCGCTGCTGAAGTACATCAGCGGCAGTCCCAGTTGGGCGGCCAGTTCAAGCAGTCCAGGCTCCTCGCGCTTGAGGTCGATGCTGGCCAGGGCCTTGATCGAGTGCAGGTCGATCTGGTTCGCCTGCAGGGCCTGATCGAGTAACGCGCGCAGCGTGCTCGCTGGGCAGCCACGCTGGCAGCCCAGGCCGACCACCAGGGTCGGCGCTGCGCGGGTGTCACTCATGCAGGCAACTGGTCTGCGCTGTTGCGGCGGAACAACCAGGCGCTGAGCACGCCCAGGGCCAGCCAGAAAGCCACGTTGGTCAGTTGCGAAGCGATTTTGAACTGCGTTTCCAGTTCTTCCGGCGCCAGCATCGAATGCACGGTCGGTTGGGGCGCGCCGATCACATGGGGTACCGCCAGGATCGCAACGCCCAGCAGCTTGAGCAGCCAGTTGCGGCCGAACGCGATCAGGGCAATGCCGGCGGCGGTCGAGGCCGCCGTAGCGATCCACCACATCTGCCGTTGGCCCAGGTCGGCCGCGGCGGTGCCCGGCAACTCGGGTGGCAGGCCGAGGGTCGGTGCCAGGACGAAGGTGGCATAACCGGCCAGGCCCCAGAGCAGGCCCTGGGAAGTGCGGGTCGGCGCGCGCAGGGTGTAGAGGCCGGCCAGCATCAGGGCAAAACCGACGGCCACCACCAGGTTGCCGCCCGTGGTCGATAGCACACGCTGCCAGCCGTCTTCCGGTTCCCAGGCTTCGCCGTCATGGCTGTGGGCCGCGGTGCCGGCGGCGTGTTCATGGACTTCTGCTGCCGCGGGTGCGGACTGTTCGTAAGTCTCGGCCTGCAGAATCAGCGGGGCGACCCAGAAACTCTGCAACAGCGTCAGCAGCAGGGCAGCCAGCAGCCCGCTGAAACCTGCGGTTTGTGCAATACGCTTGATCATCTGGGCAGGTCTCAGTGGCACGGGAAGGCGGCGCTGTGGCGGGTATCGTGGGCGGCGTTATGCACGGCCTCGATATGGGAGAACCCGGCGAAGTACACCAGGCACACACCCAGGATCGATGCGCCGATGGCGGCAACGAGGCGTTGGCCCAGGGTGGTGGTGCTGGCGGTGGCGTGGCGGGTGCTGGTGATGGTCGACATGGCGCTTCCCTCTGGTCAGTCAGGGGTGAAACGTGCGCATGCAAACCTCCGCGAGCCGGGCACGCAGAGACTTGAACAGCGCCCGCCCACCGCGGGTTTGTTAGCTATGTGTTGCGGGCCGGTCTCCGGGCTCACGAGGGGCGGGCTGTGGCCACACCTGCAAGAATCGCCTTCCCATGCCGTACGACTGGCACAGTGGATCTGACTCTTCGCTCGCTTACCGTTGCGGGGGCAGCACCGGACTGACATGGCTTTGCAGTAAAGCACATGATTCACCGGTTTCCCGTTTCACCCTGTGAAGGGCACCCGTAACAAGGTGTGTAGGAGAGCATGGGCGGGGGATTGACGTCAATTGGCATGGGTTCTCAACTCGGGGTCTGAGTCGCCGCCATCGCGGCATAGGTATCTACACAACTGTGGTGCGACGTTGCACCTGTGGAGAGAGAACCTGCTTGGGTCGTGACCTCTGGGCCGACCAGGATGTTGGATCAGGCCGAGTACATATCCATTTCTTCGGTAACGGCCTCCTATGGTTCCGCCTGACGGCGGCTCACTTTTGGACAGCGCAAAAGTAAGCAAAACGCTCTTGCCCACCACTCGGTGCCTCGCTCAGGCTCGGCATGCCCGTACTCCGACATTGATTTGGGGGGCCGCCGCAATGGGCCATCCATGGCCCAGTGCGGCTAAACCGGCGTCCTGCCGGTTTACCCCCCAAATCAATATCGGACTCCGGCCAGCGTGGTTAACGGGCGCCCAGGATCAAAAACAAAGCGAGGCGGCCTTAGAGCCGACCTGATCGCTAGGGCATGCGCGGTGTAGCTTCTACTTCCCAAGACGCTGACGAAGTCAGCAATCTTTTGA